>JBEDEF010000099.1:0-4243 GCA_041175845.1 Verrucomicrobiota bacterium | reverse complement strand
GACCGAGCGCAATCTTTTCGACGGTCAGGACCTGGACGTCCCCACGTACCTGCGTCGGGGGATCAAGGTCAGTCTCTGAGTCCGGCGTCGCCGCGAATTTCCGGCCACTCGCGGGGCGGCGCGGCGTCTGCTCCGTCCGCGCTTGCCTCCTCCAGCCCTGCGCCGATTCCCTCCGTACCGGTTATGACGCTGCCCAATCTCCTGACGCTCTCGCGCATCCCGCTGATGTTCGCCGTCGTCGGGCTGATGTACGCCCGCTTCCCCTGGTCAGCCACGCTCGCTTTCTGGCTATTCATCATCGCCGCCCTGACCGACTGGCTGGATGGCAAGATCGCTCGCGCTCGCGGTATCGTGTCAGCCTTCGGCCGTTTCATGGACAGCGTGATCGACAAGGTCCTCGTGATCGGGGTGATGATCGCGCTGGTGAACGGGGACTACTTCGCCGGCTACAACCTCGCCGCGATGATGCTTCTGCTTTGCATCCTCTGCCGGGAATTTGCGGTGTCCGGCCTGCGGATGGTCGCCGCGACCAAGGGCCAGGTGGTCGAGGCGGACACCGGTGGGAAAGTGAAGACCTTCGTGCAACTCAACGCGATCGGCTGGCTGATGGGCGCCCGGATGCTCTCCCAGGACTTCGGGGAAGTCTACGGCGGGCAGGACCGGCATTGGCTCACCGCGGTCTGGTTGCTCGGGATCATCCTCTTTGTCCTCTCCGCGGTCCTCACCGTGACCTCCGGGATCACCTACTTCCGGCGGCACGGTCACGTTCTGCGCGACTAGATCTCGGATGGCCTCTTCCCGCTCTCGCTGGCTCCGGTTTCTGCCGGACGGTTTGGTCCTCGGGCTCGCGACGCTGGGCCCGCTTGGCCGGTTTCTGCCCGCTCCGGGCACCTGGGGTTCGCTCGTCGGGGTCCTTCTCTATGCCGCCTTCTTCCGGGGATCCGGGAGCGGTGCCCTGCTAGTAGGGACCGCCTTGGCAGCGTGGGTGGCTGCCGGCCTCTGCGGCGAGGCCGAGGTACGACTGCGTCAAAAGGATCCGGGCGGCGTGATTCTCGACGAAGTGATTGCGTTGCCGCTCTGTTTTCTGGGTTGGGGAGAATTGGCGGGTTCGCATCCGCCCCTGCTGGTGTTGATCGCGGGGTTTAGCCTCTTTCGCTACTACGACATCTTCAAGCCGCTCGGGATTAGTCGCCTCCAGCAGCTGCCGGGAGGTTGGGGCGTGGTGGGCGATGACCTCGGCGCCGCCCTCGCCACCGCAGCCACCCTGCACGTAGGCCACTGGGTGTGGCTAGCGCTCAGGTAAGGGAGGTAGGGTTCTTCTTGATTTAGGCGACTATTCCGCCATTTTGAGTCGCAGAATGGCGGTTGTATCCCGATTCTTCATTCCCAGTCGGGGGCATTTCTTTCTGCTGGGTCCGCGCGGCACCGGGAAGACGCTCTGGACCACGCTGCATTATCCGCATGCTTTGCGCGTGGATCTGCTCGATCCGGCCACGTTGCGGCGGCTGGCGGCCCGTCCGGAGTCGCTGGTGGAGCTGGTTGCGGGGAATCCGGACCGCCCGCAGGTCATCATTGATGAGGTGCAGAAGCTGCCGGCGTTGCTGGAGGTCGTGCACCTGCTGATCGAGCGCAAGACCGGGCAGCAGTTCATCCTCACCGGTTCCAGCGCGCGGAAGTTGCGCCGCGAGGGTGTGAATCTGCTCGGTGGACGGGCGGCGCAGAAGCATCTGCATCCCTATCTGGCCGCGGAGTTGGGGGAACGGTTTTCGCTTTCGACCGCCCTCCGCCAGGGGATGCTCCCGCTCGTGTGGGCCGCCGCCGATCCTGGGGAGACGCTGCAGGCCTACAACGGCCTCTATTTGCGAGAGGAAGTGCAGATGGAGGGGGTGGTGCGCAATGTGGGTGCGTTCGCGCGGTTTCTGGAGGCGATGAGTTTTTCCCACGCCGGCGTGCTGAACCTCAGCAATGTCTCCCGGGAGTGCCAGGTCAGCCGGAAGACGGTCGAGGGGTATCTCGATATCCTGGAGGACCTGCTGCTGGGCTTCCGGCTGCCGGTCTTCACGCGTCGCGCCCAACGGGCGCTCGCGACCCACCCGAAATTCTACTACTTCGATGCGGGGGTGTTTCGCGCCAACCGTCCGTCCGGTCCGCTCGATGTCCCGCAGGAGATCGACGGCCTGGCGCTGGAGGGGCTCGTGGCGCAGCATCTGCGGGCGTGGTGCGACTACTCGGGGGGGCTGCATCAGCTGCATTACTGGCAGACCCGTTCTCAGGTGGAGGTGGACTTCGTGGTCTACGGCGAGGCGGGTCTCCGCGCGATCGAGGTGAAGAACTCCACCCAGGTCAGGCCGGAGGATCTGCGCGGCCTCCGGAGCTTCGCCGAGGATCATCCGCGCAGTGAGCGTTACCTGCTACATCGGGGGCGGGAGCGATTCCGGCGGGAGGGCGTTCTGTGCCTTCCGGCCGAGGAGTTCCTGCTGGGCCTCCGCCCGGACCGATTCCCGGCCTGAAGCGAGGAACGGTTCGCCTCCGCGCGCCTAATCTACCGGCTCCAGGTGCTCCACGGGCACGGTCACGAGCACGCCCTGCTGCAGCACGTCCACCGCCACGATGATTCCACGCGGGACATCCGGGTTTTCCACGACGCCGATCAGGCCGAAAAGCGGACCCGCCTTAATCCGCGCGCGCTTTCCCTTCCGCAGCAGCGGGCGGACGCTCAGGTCCAGCCCCGAGGCGACCAGGAGCCGCACTTCCTCCAGTTGCCGCAAGAACTTCTCCTGCTGCGGCACCACGATGGCTCGGGCCAGCAGCTCCTGCTGGTAGACGCGGGACTTCATGTCCGCCGGCACTGCCGCGAACACGTACCCGGTGAAGAGCGGTTTGGTGAAAGTCCGCGTCCGCGAACCGTAACGTCGCGTGGTCGCGACCAGCGGCAGGTAGTGCTCGAAACCCTCCGCCCGCATCAGCGCGGCGAACTTCTTCTCGCACCGGGGACGGGTGTGGCACACCAGCCAAGGGGCCGGCTCGCTCATCCGCGCTGCAGCAGGAACCGCACGGCCGCGTGGTAGCCCTCGAAGCCGAGACCCGTGATCACGCCCAGGCACAGCGGCGCGGTCAAGGACCGGTGCCGGAACTCCTCGCGCTGGTACAGATTCGACAGGTGTACCTCCACCGCTGGCAGCTTGGCTCCCGCGAGCGCATCGCGGAGCGCCACGCTGGTGTGGGTGAGGGCGCCGCCGTTGAGCACCAGGCCGTCCACCTTGGCGTCCGCGCACGCCGCGATGCGGTCGATCAGGGCACCCTCGTGGTTGGACTGGAAGAACTCCAGCCGCACGCGGGCTTCGAACTCCGCCCGCAACGCGCGCTCCAAGTCAGCCAAGGTCGCACGGCCGTAGATCTCCGGCTCACGCTTGCCGAGACGGTCGAGGTTGGGGCCGTTGAGGATGGCGTACGTCTTCATCGCTGCAGCAGAAGCGAGGAGCGGGTCGGGGAAAAGTCCCAAATGGCCTACAGGGGATTGTCCGTGGCGATGAATTCCCACGGCAACCGGAAGCGTCGCGACAACTCCGCCGCCAACGCCCGCACGCCGTGGACCTCGGTCGCATAGTGGCCGCAGCAGTAGAGATTAAGGCCCTCCTCCTGTGCCCGGTTGAACCATTCCTCACGCAGTTCGCCGGTCACGAGGGTGTCCGCCCCCGCCGCCCGGAGCTCGGGCACGGCGCTGTTGCCGGAACCGCTACAGAACGCCACCCGCCGCAGCCGTGCCGGGCCGCACTCGATTGCCACGACGCGCGGGTAGGCCGCCTCCAGCCGCCGGCGCAACTCCGCCCGCTCCAAGCGCACGTCTGCCGCGCAGCCGATGGCCTCGCCGTCCCGCACCAGAAAAGGCCGCTTCGGCCGCAGGCCGACCTGCCGGGCGAGCAGGGCGTTGTTGCCCAGCTTGGGATGGGCGTCCAGCGGCAGGTGGCTCGAGTACAGAGCGCAGCCGCCCTCTACCAGGGTCGCGACGCGCTCGTAGGCCGCGCCGGTCAACGGCCGCGCCGGATCCCAGAACAGGCCGTGGTGCACGATCAGGAAGTCCACGCCCGCCGCCACCGCCTGTCGGAAGGGTTCGCGCCCCGCGTCCACCGCCGCGCCGATCCGGGTTACGCGGCCGCGGTTTGCCACCTGCAGGCCGTTCGAGGCCCCGGGGGCGTCGGTGAAGGCGCTCCGGCGGGTCCGCCGATCGCAGTAGGCCACGAGG
>JBEDEF010000098.1:0-4171 GCA_041175845.1 Verrucomicrobiota bacterium | reverse complement strand
GTCTTGCCCTTGGCGCCGCTGGTGGCGGCGGAGGGCCGGAAAAAGGAGGCCGCCGCGGTGCCGCTGCCGGCGTGGCAGGGCGGCAAGACCGCGCTGCACGTCTTCTCCAAGCCGCTGCACTGGATGTCGTGGGCGGATACGGCCGCGATGGTGAAGGCCGCGGGTGGGGATGGCGTGGATTTCACGGTGCGCAACGCCCAGGGCCACGTGTTGCCGGAGAAGGTGACGGAGGACCTCCCGCGCGCGGTCGACGCGTGCCGGGCCGCGGGACTGAAGGTCGAGATGATCACCACTGAGATCCAGGGCGTGCAGACGCCGCACGCCGAGAAGCTGCTGCGCGCCGCGGCGAAGGCCGGGGTGAAGTACTATCGCCTGGGTTTCTTCAACTACGACTTCAGCAAGGGCGTGAAGGGCAGCCTCGACGCGCTGCGGCCGCAGCTACGGGAACTGGCGGCGTTGAACCAGAGCCTGGGCCTGCACGGGGCGATCCAAAACCACGCCGGCCCGCGCGTCGGCGGCCCGATGTGGGATCTGTATGAGCTCCTCAAGGACATCGACCCGCGCTGGCTGGGGGTGCAGTTCGACATCCGTCACGCCGTAGCCGAGGGGGGACAGTCGTGGCCGATCACCCTGCGGTTGCTCGCGCCGTGGATCCGTTGCACCGACATCAAGGATTTCCGCTGGGAGCAGGCGCCGGGCAAGGCAGCGATCGACAACGTGCCGCTGGGGCAGGGGATCGTCCCGTACGCGGCTTACCTGCGGCTGGTGCGCGAGCTGCAGGTGGCCGGCCCGATGTCGCTGCACCTGGAGTATCCGCCGTTTGAGCGCGCGCCGCTGTCGGAGGCGGACAAGCGCCAGCAGTTCCCAGCGCTGATGCGGAAGGATCTCGACACCCTGAAGGGCTGGATGGCGCAGGCGGGCATCAGCTGATGAGTACTCCCGGCCCCATCACCATCGCCCGTGTCGGGGCCAACTTCGAGCGCGAGCCGCTCGTGCGGCCCTTCGGCTTCAAGGGGGGTTACCAATCGGAGATCTGGCAGAGTGCGACCCTCCTCGAGGGCGCCTCCGGCCGGCGCGGCATCGGCCTGTGCACCCAGGGCGTGCTGTGGAGTGACGCGCGGGTGTTCGCGGCGCATTCCGAGAGCGGCGGCAACGCCCTGATGTACGCCGTGACCGAATGGGCGGTGCAGCGCCTGAAGGGCGTGCGCTTCACCGATCCGATGGCGCTGCTGGAGGAGCTGCGGCACGAGGTGCACGCGCATGCGCGGGTGCTTACCGGCCAGCGGGACCTGCGGGAGACCTTCACCCTGAATGCCCTCGTAGGCGTCGATTTAGCGGTGTGGCTGCTATACGCGGCGGAGCGGGGCATCACCACGTTCGACGATCTCGTTCCCGCCGCGTACCGTCCGGCGCTGGCGTCGCGTCATCGCCGCGTCGCGAGCATCCCGCTGATGGCGTACGCGGTGCCGATCGAGGAGATCCGCGGCGCGGTGGAGCAAGGCTACTTCTTCCTGAAGGTGAAGTTGGGCCAACCGGGCACGCAGGAAGAGATGCTGGCGAAGGACATGGCGCGGATCTCGGCGATCCACGCCGCGATCGGCGGCGCGCGGACCCCGCACACGGCCGACGGGCGCCTGCCGTACTACTTCGACGCGAACGGGCGCTATGAGAGCAAAGAGACGCTGCTGCGCCTGCTGGACCATGCGCGGAAGATCGGCGCCTTCGACCAGATCGCGCTGGTGGAAGAGCCGTTCCCGGAGGAGCTCGAGGTGGACGTGACCGACGTGCCGGCACGGCTGGCAGCCGACGAGAGCGCGCACACCGACGCGGACGCCCTGCGGCGCATCCAGATGGGCTACCGGGCCATCGCGCTGAAGCCGATCGCCAAGACCCTGTCTATGTCCCTGCGCATCGCGCAACTGGCTCACGAGCGCGGCGTGCCTTGCTTCTGCGCCGACCTCACCGTGAGTCCGCGCCTGGTGGAATGGAACAAGAACGTGGCCGCGCGGCTCGCGCCGTTCCCGGGTCTTGGCGGGCTGGGTCTGCTCGAGACGAACGGCCACCAGAATTACCGGAACTGGGAGGCGATGCGGGCGCAGCATCCGTCGCCCGACGCAGCGTGGGCGCAGACCCGCGCGGGAGTCTTCGAATTGGACGAGGCCTACTACGCCGCGAGTGGCGGAGTGTTCGCGCCCGACGCGCACCACGCGGCTCTGTTCCCGCCCGCCTGAGCTTGGCCGTGCGATGATCCGCCTCGTCGCCGCCGTCCTGCATCGGCTGGAGCTTCGCGCGCGGATGCCGTTCCGCTACGGCATCGCGACGATGACCGACGTGCCGCAGGTCTTCCTGCGGCTCACCTTTGAACTGCCCGGGTGCCGGGTGTGGGGCCTGGCGGCGGACCTGTTGCCGCCGAAGTGGTTCACCAAGGATCCGCGGCAGCCGTTGGACGAGGAAATCACGGCGATGCTGGGCGTGATCCGGGGGGCAGTGGTGCGCGCGGCGGAGGTGCGGGCCGCGACGCCGTTCGCCTTCTGGCGGGAGGTTTCTGCCGCGCAGGCCGCGTGGGCGTCCGGGGCGGGAGTGCCGCCGTTGCTGGCGCACTTCGGTACCTCCTTCGTCGAGCGGGCGCTACTGCACGCGGTATGCCGCGCGCACGGGGCGACCCTCTCGGCGGCGCTGCGCGGGGATCTGTTCGGCGTCGACCTCGCAGCGTTGGATCCGGAGTTGGCGGGGCTACGGCCAGGGGATTTTCTGCCAGCGCGCCCGCCGGAACGGATCCACTCGCGCCACACCGTGGGCCTCGCGGATCCGATCACCGTGGCGGACGTGCCGGTCGGCGAGCGGTTGGCGGACGGATTGCCCCAGACCCTGGAGGAGGTGGTGGCGTTCTACGGGCAGCGCCATTTCAAGCTGAAGGTGAACGGCGACGCGGCCCGCGACCGCGACCGCCTCGCGCGGATGGCGCGGGTGCTGGCGGCGGTGCCAGGGGGCGCGGCGTGTTCCCTCGATGGCAACGAGAGTTTCCGGGAGGTGGCCGCATTCCGGGATTACTTCGCCGAATTGCGGGCGGATCCCGCCCTCGCCGCGCTCTGGCCGACCCTCCTCTACGTGGAACAGCCGTGGCACCGTGACGTGGCGCTAAGCCCGGCGCTGGGTGCCTTGGCGCGCGACTGGCCGGAGCGGCCGCCGATCATCATCGACGAGAGCGACGCCGAGATCGACGACCTGCGGGTGGCGTTACGCCTGGGCTACGCAGGGACCAGCCACAAGAACTGTAAGGGCGTCCTCAAGAGTGTCGGCCACGCGGGCCGGCTGGCGCGGCGACGGGCGGCGGGGCTGCCGGCCGTCCAAAGCGGCGAGGATCTCGGGAGCGTGGGGCCGATCTCGCCGCTGCAGGACCTCGCGGCGCAGGCGGCGTTGGGCGTGACCAGCGTCGAGCGCAACGGGCACCATTATTTCGCGGGGCTGCGGCAATTCCCGGCGGCGCTGCAGGAGCACGCGCGGCGGCATCATCCGGACCTGTATGTGCCGATGGCGGACGACATCCCGCGGCTGGATCTGCGGGGCGGCGAGCTCCGCATCGGTTCGCTCAACGCGGCGCCGTTCGGGATCCCGGGCGAACCCGACCTCGCGGCTATCCCGGCGGAGACGCTGTTCTGAGCCGGAGTGGGCGGCTCCCAAGACCGGGGAGTTGGCCGCGGTGGGATGTGGCCGCGGCCGCAACCGCTGATCCGGACGGAAGCGCGGATCGCGCGAAGCGTAAAAGAGAAAGGCCGGGCTCACGCCCGGCCTTCGTGCCCAACTCCATCCGCGGCAACGGCCGCGGCCACATCCCTCGTCAGAAGGCCTTCGTCAGCTGGAGGTAGCTCCAGCGCGGCAGGAAGTTGCTGGCCCGCTCGGCGTAGCCGGTGGAGAATGACGTCGCCGGCGGCAGGCGGTCGAAGACGTTGTTCACCCCGATCGTGCCGCGGAGGCCCCAGGGCAGTTCGTGGCTGAACTGGACGTCGGTCGTCACCTGCTGCTTCACGAAGAGCGGGCTCGGGGACGTATCCTGGAACCCGCCGATGTAATTCACGTTTACGGCGGCCGACGCGTGGCGGCCGGTCCAGAGCAGCGAGGCGTCGCCGCGCCAGCGCGGGATTTCGTAGAGGCCTACGGTCTCGACCTGCGG
>JBEDEF010000097.1:0-3024 GCA_041175845.1 Verrucomicrobiota bacterium | reverse complement strand
GGCGAGCAGCAGCAGGGCGGTCAGAAGGAGGGGCATCGGGGCAGCCCGATCCCGCGGGGAAACCGTGGCGGAGGCAAGCGCGGCGGCGGCCGAACGCTACTCCGTGGTCGTCAACTCCGCCAGGCCGTCCTCGACGGCGACGGTGGCGCGGAATCCGAGGGCAGTGGCCGCCGCGGCCGGGTCGCCCCGGGAGTGGAGAATGTCCCCCGCCCGCGGGGGGGCCCATTCGGGCGCCGGCGCCTTCGGGTAAAGCCGTTGGAACACCGCGAGCACCTCTCGCAGTGAGGTGCCCCGTCCGGTGCAGATGTTCGCCGTCCCGCTCGCCAGCCCCGGTGCAGTCGCGGCGAGCACGTTAGCCCGCGCCACGTCGTGCACCGAGATGAAGTCCCGCGTCTGCGCACCGTCTCCGTACAAGGTGACCGCGGTTCCCTCCCGGTGTCGCCGGGCGAACAGCGAGATCACCCCCGAGTAGGGCGAGCCCGGGTCCTGCCGCGGCCCAAAGACGTTGAAGTAGCGCTGACAGCGCACGGTAAACCCGTAGGCCGCCGCGTGCCCCAAGAGCAGCGCTTCACTGGCCAGCTTCGCCGCGCCGTAGGGGCTGATCGGCGCCGTCGGGGCGTCCTCTCTCGCCGGCAGCGGCGCCGCCTCACCGTACACCGCCGCTGAGGATGCGAAGACCACCCGGCGCACGCTCCCTGCCCGCGCCGCCTCCGCCACCCGCTGGGTCGCCACCACGTTCAGCCGGAAGTTCAGGCCCGGATCCCGGATGCTCTCCGGCACGCTCACCAGCGCCGCCAGGTGCACGATCGCGTCGGGCCGGTCCGCCGCCACTAGGGCCCCCAGCGCGTCCTCCGCCGACACGTCCACCGCCACCAGCCGGCAGGCGGCCGAACGCAGCGCCCCAGCCAGATTCTCCCGGCGCCCGGTGCGGAAATTATCCACCGCCGTCACCTGGTGCCCCGCAGCCAGCAATTGGTCGACGGTGTGGCTGCCAATGAAGCCGGCGGCGCCGGTGACGAGGACGTGGGGCATCGGGCAAGAAAGTGCTGGCGAAAGCTGGTCCGCGGGCAAACGTGGGGCAAGCCCGACCGCTCCCGCACCACCGATGAACACCCAGAAACGAGTCCTTGCCGTCATCATGGGCGGCGGCCGCGGCACGCGCTTGCAACCCCTCACGCTAGAGCGCTGCAAGCCCGCCGTGCCGCTCGCGGGTAAGTATCGCCTCGTCGACATCCCGATCAGCAACTGCCTCAACAGCGACATCAACCGGATGTTCCTGCTCACGCAGTTCCAGACGCAGTCCCTCCACCGCCACGTCCAGAGCTCCTATCACTTCGATCCTTTCGGCGGCGGTTTCGTGGACATCCTGGCGGCCGAGCAGACCGAGCGCGGTTCCGACTGGTATCAAGGCACGGCCGATGCCGTTCGGCGTAATCTCCTTCATTTTCGCAATTTCCCGCACGACCTGGTGCTCATCCTCTCCGGGGACCAGCTCTACCGGATGGATTTTCGCCGGATCATCGCCGAGCATCTCGCGAACGCGGCAGACGTCACGATCGCCGCAATCCCGGTACCGGTTTCCAAGGTCGCCGGCCTCGGTCTGATGGAGGTGCGGGATGACCATGGGATCGTCCGTTTCGTCGAGAAGCCCAAGGACCCGGCCGTGATCCAAAGTCTCGCCGTGAGCCCCGCCCTCGAGGCCGAGCTCTCGCCCAACCCGGAGCGCCGCTGCCTCGCGTCGATGGGCATCTACGTCTTCAATCGCCAGGTGCTCGAGATGGCCCTCGATAACGCGATGACGGACTTCGGTAAGGAGGTCATTCCTGGCCTGCTCGGGAAACGGAAGCTCTTTGCCCACCTCTTCGAGGGGTACTGGGAGGATATCGGCACCGTGCGCGCCTTCTTCGAGGCTAACCTCGCCCTGGCGCAGCCGCTGCCGCCGTTCAACTTCTATGACCCCACCGCGCCGATCTATACCCACGCGCGCTTCCTGCCGGCTTCCAAGGTGAACCGCTGCCAGATCGACCATGCGGTGATCGGTGACGGGTGTATCATCACCGATTCCAGCCTCAAGCGCACGGTGCTCGGCGTGCGCTGCGTCATCGGTGAAGGTAGCCACATCGAGGACTCCATCCTGATGGGCAATGACGAGTATGAGGACGAGGGACAGCACGACGCCAACTGCCGGGCGGGGCGAGCGCACCTCGGGATCGGGCGTAACTGCCGAATTTCCGGCGCGATCGTCGACAAGAATACGCGCATTGGTGACGGCTGCGTGCTCTCGGCCCGCGGCAAAGCGGACGGCAGCTATGTCGGTGGCGCGGTCATCATCCGTGATGGGGTCTTAGTGGTGCCCAAGAACACCCACCTCCCCGCCGGCACGGTGGTCTGACTAGCGCCGGCTCCAGGCGCGCAGGCTCGCGAGGAGAAAGCCCTCGAGCGCCGCCGCCTCATTCAGGTTTAACCGCAGCAGGGCGGTGTCCTGCTCCAATTGCCCCACGGCCGCCACCAGCGCGCGACGCGTGGGCTCGTCGCCCTCCCGTAGCCGGGGCAGGGCGAAGGAGCGGGTCGCGTGTTCGATTTCGACGAGGAGTCGCGTGCGCAGACCGACGGCCAGGCCGGTCTCGATTGCCACCTGCTCGTCATCATCTAGGTCCGCCGGCAGCTTTGCCTTCTCCTGTTTCCACGCCTCCGCAGTCGCGTGTTCCAGCACCGCGCTGAACCGCGCCACCAGCCCGTAGAGGCCGAGGATCTGGTCGGCCACTGCTTTGCGATCGCCGCCGACGCCCTCCACCAGCCGCCCGAGCCATGCCTGGTAATCCTCGATCCACGCCGCCCAACCGTCCGCTGCCACGGCGCTCCCCGCGGTCGGGAAGCGGAAAATCAGCACACGGCTCCGGATGGTCGGGAGCAGCGCGTAGGGGCGGGTGGTGAGCAGCAGTAAGGTGGTATCGCGGGGAGGCTCCTCGAGGGTCTTGAGGAAGACGTTCGCCGCTGCGGTGTTCATCCGGTCCACTTCGTGGA
>JBEDEF010000096.1:0-3634 GCA_041175845.1 Verrucomicrobiota bacterium | reverse complement strand
ACTCTCGACGCCGCCCAAGTGGCCCGTTTACGGGCCGGCACGTTCGAGAGTCTCGCGTTCTACCGCGGGATCGAGTCCGTCGGCGGGCGGCTCGAGCACACCGGGTCGGTCCGCGTTGCCGGCGTCGCCTGTGAGCGCGTGGTTTTCCATCATGGCGCCAATCTCCGTTTCGTGCGCTACTTCGAGGCGGAGACCGGTCGCCTGGTTAAGACTGAGACCGAGGACGGGACGTCAGTGGTTGAGGAGGGGGAACAGCGGGTCGCCGGCATCCGATTTCCGCAGCGCCTCGTGACCTCGGGCCGCGGCGCGGACCGGCGCCCGTCCGGCTTCATCGTGGAAATTACCCAGGTGCAGGTGAATGAGGATTTTCCCCGCGCTCAGTTCGCTCGTCCGGCTCGGGCGACCGTGGGGCCTGCTGGGCCTGTGGCGACTCCGGCCAAACGCTGAGAAAGTGCTCGCGAATTCGGGGCTTCCGGCGGAGGCTACCGCCCCGGGTTATGCGTATCCTGCAACACGCCTCTAAGTCCTTCTCCGACGAGCTCGCCGCCTTCTGCCGCTCCGCCGTGGCTTCCCGCGAGATTGCCGAGTCCGTGGCCTCTATTCTGGCGGACGTGCGCACGCGCGGCGACGAGGCGGTCTCCTATTATGCCGCCAAGTTCGACGGCGCCAAGTTGCGAGCGCGGGAGTTCCGCGTGAACCCCGCCGACCTGCCCGCCGCCGCCAAACGGGTCCCTGCCGCCGACCTGAGGGCACTGGAGGCCGCCCGCGATTCCGTCCTCGCCTTCAATCGCCGCGGCTTGCCCAAGGCGTGGACCGCCCGCAACCCGCACGGCGCGGCGGTCGGGGAAAAGTTCGATCCGATCCGCCGGGTCGGGCTCTACGTGCCCGGTGGCGAGGTGCCGCTCGTCTCAACCGTACTGATGACTGCGCCGCTCGCGCGCTTGGCCAAGTGTCCCGAGATCGCGGTGTTTACCCCGTCGAATCCTGAGGGCAAGGTGGCCGACGCGCTCCTTGCCGCGCTCCACCTGTGCGGCATCACCGAGGTCTACCGCGTCGGCGGAGTGCAGGCGATCGGCGCGATGGCCTACGGTACCTCGGTCATTCCCTCGGTGGATAAGATCTTCGGTCCGGGTAACGCCTACGTGTGCGAGGCCAAACGCCAGGTCTTCGGCACCGTCGGCGTCGATTCCCTCCCGGGGCCAAGCGAGGTGATGGTCATCGCGGATGAGTCCGCGGATGTCGCCTACGTAGCCGCGGACCTGCTGGCGCAGGCGGAACACGGCTCCGGCCGAGAGAAGATCTACCTCGTCTCGACCTCGGGGACTCTGCTGACGTCCGTGGCGAGCGAAATTCGGACGCAGCTGCAGTTGATCACGCGCGGGGACAAGGCGATGCGGGTGCTGGAGCAGGGCCTGCTTGCGCTGCAGGTGGAGACCCTCGCCCAGGCCGCGGAGGTCGCGAACTACGTTGCCCCGGAGCACCTGGAGTTGCTGGTGCCCGAGGCGGCGGCGCGCAAGCTGGTGGCGGCGGTGACCACGGCGGGCGCCATCATGGTGGGGCCGTTCTCGCCGACGGCGCTGGGTGATTTTGTCGCCGGCCCGAGCCACGTGCTCCCGACCGGACGCACCGGGCGGTTCCTCAGCGGCCTCCGGGTTGCGGACTTTATCCGCCGCACCAGCGTGATTCGCTACGACAAGGCCGGGGTGCGCAAGGCGGAGCCCCTCGTCGCTGCCTTCGCGGGGCTGGAGCGGTTAGACGCTCACGGCCGCTCGGTCCGCATCCGCGTGCGCTAGAGGACCGGCCGTTCCCGGGGCGCTCATTCTCCGGCGCCCGGGCCCTTTTCTCCAGATGACGCCAGAATTTATCCGACCCCTGCCGCATGTCGCGGGGCTGCACGCCTACACGCCCGGACTGCAGCCTGCGGAGCCGGGTTGGGTGAAGCTCAACACCAACGAATGTCCTTATCCCCCTAGTCCCGCAGTGGCGGAAGCGCTGCGCCGGGAGATCGGCGCCGACGGCGGGGCTCTGCGCCTTTACCCGCAGCCAAACAGTGCGCGCCTGCGCGAGGTGGTGGCTCGCGTCCACGGTCTTGAGCCTGGCCAAGTGTGCATCGGCAACGGTTCGGATGACCTGCTGAACCTGCTGGTCCGCGTCTTCTGTTCCCCTGCGGCGGCCGCCGGCCTCACGGTCCCCAGCTATTCGCTGTATCCGGTCCTGGTGGCGATCCAGGAGGGGGCGACCGAGCCGATCGCCTTCGATCGCGACCTGCGCCTGCCGGTAGAACGCATCACCACCTCGCGAGCTCCGATCTTCTTCCTGACCTCCCCCAACGCGCCCACCGGCGTCGGATTCTCACCAGGGGAGATCGAGGCCGTCCTGCGAGGGTATCAGGGGGTGCTGGTGGTGGACGAGGCCTATGCGCCCTTCGCCCGCGCGGACGCGGTCGGACTGCTCGCTCGTTATCCCAATCTGGTCGTCATCCGGACGCTCTCCAAGGCCCACGCCCTAGCCGGCATCCGCGTTGGTTACGCGCTGGGCGACCCGCGCGTCATCGCTCTGCTCGACCGGGTCCGCGACAGCTACAATGTGAGCCGCCTTTCCCAGGTGGCGGCCATCGCCGCGCTCGAGGATCCGAACTATTACGCGGGGATCATCGCCCGGATCCGCGTCACGCGCGATCGCTTCAGTGCCGACCTGCGGGACCGGCGCGGGTGGTTCACATATCCCTCGCAGGCGAACTTCATCTTCACGGAGCCCCGCGGGGCGCATGGGGCGACTGGGTTAGAGGTGGCCCGGTCCGCGTATGAATTCCTCAGCGGCCGCCGGGTGCTGGTCCGGCATTTTCCGAGCCACGCCTTGACCGCGTCCTTCCTGCGAATCAGCGTCGGCACCGACGGCGAAATGAGCACCCTCAGCGACACCCTCGACGCATGGCAAAGCAGCCCCCGCGCGTAAGCACCGTATCCCGGCAGACCGCGGAGACGGACATTTCCCTTACCCTGGCCCTCGACGGTCGGGGTGAGGCCAAGGTCGATACGGGTATTCCGTTTTTCGACCACATGCTCACGCTGTTCGCCAAGCACGGGCTCTTCGACCTCACGGTGAAGGCGAAGGGCGATGTCGAGGTGGACTACCACCACACCGTGGAGGACGTCGGCCTGGTCCTCGGAGAGGCCTGCAAACAGGCGCTGGGCGACAAGCGGGGCATCCGCCGCTACGGGTTCTTCCTCCTGCCGATGGACGAGTCCCTCGCCCGGATCGTGATCGATCTCGGCGGTCGGCCGCATCTCGTCTACGACGCCGCGCCGCCGACCATGTTCGTTCGCGATTTCAATTTGGTGCTGGTGAAGGAGTTTTGCCGCGCCTTTAGCAACGCGCTCGGGGCGAACCTGCACGTCCACCTAGTGTACGGCGAGGAGCCGCACCACGTGGCCGAGGCCATCTTCAAGGGCCTGGCCCGCGCGCTAGACGTCGCGACCCAGTTTGATCCGCGAGCGGCGAATTTGCTGCCCAGCACCAAGGGCCTGATCTGAGTGCCGGCCGGCCCCGGCTGCCCCCGCATGTCCCCGATCGCGGTTATCGACACCGGCATCTGCAACCTGCGCAGCGTCACCAAGGCGCTCGAGGCCGTGGG
>JBEDEF010000095.1:0-4727 GCA_041175845.1 Verrucomicrobiota bacterium | reverse complement strand
GGTACATCGTCGGCCTGAGCCTGCTGGCTCGCCGCGAGTATGTTCCGGGAGCCCCGGCGGCGCGGCTCGGTGCCTGGGTGGGTCGGCTGCTGGCGTTCATCCCGTTCGTCGACGCGGCGGCCCTCGTCGTGGCCGGAGCGCCGGGTGGCGCCCTCGCGTGCGCCGCGGCGGTCCCGCTCGGTCGCCTCGCGCAGCGGCATTTGGCGGCGAATTAAGGCACAGGGGTCCCGATGAGGCCGCGGCTGCAGCCGCGGACCGGGGGCGAAAAATCAGTCGGTTTGCACGGGCCGGGCCTGCGGCCCGAAGGGGATTCTGTTCGAATCCGCGGCAACTGCCGCGGCCACACCAACGGCCCGCGGCCACCGCGGTCGCAGCCAACCGTTCCAACTTACGTCCCGTACAGCCGGTCCCCGAAGTCGCCGAGACCTGGCACGATGTATTTCCGTTCGTTCAGGCCCCGATCGAGCGCGGCCGTGTGGATACGGGTACCCGGATGAGCGCGCTCCACCGCCGCCACGCCCTCCGGGGCACTCACGATCGAGAGCAGGCGCACGTCCGCGCCGCCATGCGCCTTGACCACGTCCAGCGCCTGCACCGCTGAACCTCCGGTCGCCAGCATCGGATCCACCAAAAACACCGGCCGCCCCGCCAGCGGCGGCAGCTTGCAATAATAACTCCGCGCCTGCGCCGTCTCGTGGTCCCGCTCCAGCCCGAGGTAACCGACGCTCACGTCCGGAAACAGCTCGGTGAACGGCGCCACCATCCCGAGGCCCGCCCGTAGGATCGGGATGATCACGAGCGGCTGGTGCCGCAGCACGCGCCCCGTCACCGGTTCCAGCGGCGTCTCGATCGCGCGCGGCTCGGTCGCCAGCTCCGCGGTCGCCTCGATCGCCAGCAGCAGGCTCAGTTGATGGGAGAGGGTGCGGAACGTCGCCGGCTTGGTCGTGCGGTCACGCAGGTGCGTGACGAGGTGAGCGGCGAGGGGATGGTCGAGGATGTGGACGGGCATCAGCTTTAGGGGGCCAGCGTGAGGGTGTGGCGGGTTTTTGCCGGGAGGAACGGGCTCGGTTCGCCGCGGACCCACGCCGCGTGGCCGGCCCGGTAATACGGGGAGAGCGGGTGCCCGCTCTGGCCGCCCGGCACCTGCAGGATGCCCTCGGCCTCGCGCCCGGCCGCGACGACCAGGCGCTCGCTGGCGCCGTGCGACGGGGACTGGTAGCGCGGCAGATCGCTGTCGCCCGGCAGCGGGTCGGCGGGCAGGTCCAGCCAGCGGCCGACGAACGGCACGGCCGCGCTGAGCGGGTGGCGGATCGCGGCACGGTTGCGGGCGCCCCAGGTGGCGGCGGCCGGATCGGAACCGAGGGCGGCCAGCGCCGAGGCGGTATCGTCGGCGGCGGCCGTGAGCAGGTCATCCCAGCTCGCGTATCGGGCCTCCAGTAGGTGCAGCGGGCGTTCACGCAGCAGCGCCTGCAGGGCGGGCTCGAGCTGCAGCCGGCGCGAGTCGAAGTCCGGCATCGCCTCGACGCACGGCGCGAAGATCGGCCCGAGCGCGCGCCGCAGCACGGCCTGGCGGAACTCGCGCACGAGGCGGTAACTGACGGCCTCCGGGCTGGCGCGGCCCTCCCAGACCTCGGCCCGCCGGCGCAACTCGGCCCGCGCGGGCTGCCCGGCCACGGCCGCAGGCGTCAGCACCGCGAGCAGGCGCGCGTGCCACGGCTGGAGGAACAGGGCACGGTCATCCAGCTGCACGGCCAGGAGATCCCGCGGGGTGGCGGCGGTGAGGCGCGCGAGGCCGTCGCGGATCTGGGCGGCCCGCGGCGGGGTCGCGTAGGCGCCGTCCCCGAGCCGCGCGAGCGCCGCGCCGCCCACGTGGCGCTGGTTTGCTGACCAAAGGCGCCCCGGCAGGCTGGAATCGCCGCCCCGGAGCACGGGCACCTCGGCGGGCGGCAGGTAACCGTCCCACCGGCGGTCGCCGAAACTCCAGGTGACCGGCAGGCGGCCGTCGTACCCGACGCGGCGGGGAAGCCGCCCGGCGATGGTCCAGGCGATGGCGCCGGCCCGGTCACCGACGATCAGGTTCACTTGGGAAATCCCGGCGCGGTGGGCGCTCGCCACGGCCTCGTCGGCGGTGCGGGCCTGCTCGAGCTGGAGGAGCCCGAGGTTCATCGCCGCCGGATCGTGGGCCACCCACTTGAGGGCCAGCGGGCGCTCGCGGTGGTTCCGGCCGACAACCGGGCCCCAGACGGTCCACTCGTATTCCTCGGTGACGGGATCGCCGCCCCGCACGGCGATCGTCTCGCGGCGGCGTTCGAGGCGGAGGAACTCGTCGCCGTGGCCCGGAGCCTTGTAGAGGTTGGGCGCGAGCGAGTTCGTCTCGACGGCGATCAGGTCCCCGCTGTCGACCTGCGCGTTGGTGAAGCCCCACGCGATGTCGCCGTTGCTGCCGGCGACGACGAACGGGGTGCCGGGCAGGGTGACGCCGGTGACGGTGCGCCCCGCGAAGGCGAGGGACGCGCGGTACCAGATGGCGGGCACGGCGAGCGCGAGGTGCATGTCATTCGCCACGAGGGCGGCGCCGCCGGCGGTGAGGTGGCCCGCGAGGGCGAAGGCGTTCGAACCCGGGCGCAGCTCCGGATCCGGCGCCGGGAAGGGGAACGCGTCCTCGCTGAGCGGTTCCCGCCACGCGAGTCCGGCCGCGGAGGGCGCAGGCAGGGCGCTCAACGGGCGCGCACGCAGGTTGATCTGCTTCGGTCCCGGGATGGGCGGGAGCGGCGCCACCGTGCCGTCGAGCGCGGCGTCGTCCGGTCCGACCAGCGGCGCGAGGAACGGCAGGACTTCCTCACCGTAGGTGTCGCGCAGGGTCATCAGGGTCCGCTCGTAGCGGCCGGTGCTGTCCTGGAGGTCGAGGACGAGGCTGTAGCCGACGAGGAGGGTGTCCTCGGGGCGCCAGGGTTCTGGCGTGGAGCGGAGGACGAGGTATTCCCACGGGGAGGCGCCGAGGGCGGCGAGGCCGGCGTTGGCGCCGGCGGCGTAGGCCTCGAGGAGCGCGCGGTCGGCGGGGTCGAGACTGGCGAGCACTTGGCCGGCGAGGCGGCGGAAGCCGTGGCGGCGGGCCTGGCGGTCGCGGGGCAACGCGCGGGCGCCGGCGAGGGCGGCGAGTTCCCCGGCCGCGGCCCGGCGCAGGAGATCCATCTGGAAGAAGCGGTCCTGCGCGTGCAGCCAGCCGAGGGCGCGGGTGGCGTCGACGCGGTCCCGGGCGCGGATCGTGGGGATGCCGAGGTCATCGCGCTCGACCGTCACCGCCGCGGTGAGGCCGGGCACGGTGGCTTGGCCCTCGAGGCGGGGCAGGCTGGAGCGGAGGTGGCTGCGGAACCAGAGGCCGACCCCGAGGGCGGCGATCGCGAGCAGGCCGAGGGTGGCGGCGGCGAGGCGGAGGATCTTGGCGGCGACCGGGGGCATCTCCGGACCTTGGAAGACCCCGCGCGGGGGCGCAAGGGGCGGTGTCGGCCCGGCTCAGCAGACTCATGCCAGTGGCGGTTGAACAGCGAGGTGCCCCGCCCAACGGCCTGCGTCGGGCCTGGGAGCAGGGCCGCAAAAGGCGCAAAGGGGTGAATCCGCGGTCGAGGCCGTGGGTGGCGTCCATAGACGCCGCGGGCGCCCAGGTGCGCGAGCCGCCGAGGTGGGAGCTCGAACCGAGGCGTTTCCCACAGTGCAGCCTTGCCCGAATGCCTCATGCCTTGGTCCAGATCCCTTCCTTCCGAGGCGCTCGCCCTGAAACCTTCGCGGCGTCTATGGACGCCACCCGGAGCCTGGTCCGGGCCCAGCGCCCTTTGAGCCTTTTGTGGCCCTCCTCCGGTCGGATCGTCCGGAGCCGGTTGGCCGCAAAAGGCACAAAAGGGTCGAATGCGCGATCGGCGCCGTGCGTGGCGTCCATAGGCGCCGCGGGGCTGAGGATCGGGAACCGCCTGAGGCGGGGGCTTGAGCTGAGGCTTTTCCGACTGCGCGGCCCTACCCCTTGGGATGACACCCCGGTTAACAGGATAAATCAGGCCTCAGCCGCGGCGCAGGCGGCCGAAGTACAGCCCGGTGGCGAGCGCGCCGAGCAGCCACGTCGGGAAGTTGATCCAGAGCTGATGGAACGGCACCGGGTAATTCCGGCAGGCCCAGATCACCGCCGCGTGCTTCACCGCGATCAGGACCCAGGCGAGTAAGATCAGGCGCTCGGTCCGAGGGTCCCGGACCGGCCGGGCACTGACGCGCACCTCCTCGATGAACGCCTGGCGCACCGCCTCCGGTGACGGAGGCCGGCGCGTGATCACGTGGAAGAGGTTGGCGAACATCCCGGGCAAGGGAGGCGGTTGGTGCGCCATTGCAACCTTTCCGGCGGTCCCGACCTGACAATGGAACCAAACGCGCCCAAGGTGCGTCCCTCCCGCCATGCCCGCGCCGCTCTTCCTCCTCGCCCTCCTCGCCGCCGCCGGCCTCCCGGCCGCGCCCGAGTCCCCCGCCCGCGTCCGCGTCGAATTCCGTGAACCCGATGCCTTCGTCGACGCCGCCGAACGCTTCCCGGGCGACCCTCGCGATACCGGGCACCTCGACCGCCTGCGCGACTACCTCGTGCGCGCCGCGGATCCCCGGCTCCCGGCCGGCCACCGCCTCGAGGTCACCTTCACCGCGGTCGACCTGGCCGGGGAGTTCGAGCCGTGGCGCGGACCCCAGTGGGGCGA
>JBEDEF010000094.1:0-2781 GCA_041175845.1 Verrucomicrobiota bacterium | reverse complement strand
TTCGAGAGTCTCGTCGCGCCACTTGTTGAGGTCGCGCGGATCGTAGATTCGCCGCCACCCCACCTGCCCCTCCAAGCCGGTCACCTCAACTCCGGCCGAGGAAGTACTCACGAGGCGCTGCTGGAACGGATGCTGGTAGGTAAGGACAAGACTTACCGGGGGCGCGGAGCCGGAAAATGAATTGACGGTACCGATGAACCGCAGGGACCGCACCCGCGCGAGGGCCTCCTCGCCGCCGAGAAACTCCCGTGCCCGGGCGATGATCGGTGGCTCCGGTGCGGCCCAGGCGCCAGTGGCCAGCAGCGCCAGCGAGAGGGCCGGCCGGAAGAACCGGCACAGCGCGTGGGCGGAAGGCAGCGGCGCTGGACGCGCGGGGATCATTCCCACTCGATCGTCGCCGGCGGCTTGGAGCTGACGTCGTAAACCACGCGACCCACCCCCCGCACCTCGTTGGTGATGCGGCTCGAAATGCGCTGCAGCAGCTCGTGCGGCAACTTCGCCCAGTCGGCGGTCATCGCGTCAGTACTCTCGACGATCCGCAGGGCGATCACGTGGTCGTAAGTGCGTTCGTCGCCGAAGACGCCGACCGTCCGCACCGGGAGGAACACGCAGAAGGACTGCCACACCTTGTAGTAATGGCCGGAGCGGAACATCTCTTCCTGCAGCACCGCGTCGGCCTCGCGCAGCACCCGGAGATTATCGGGTGTGATCTCACCCATCACGCGCACGCCCAGGCCGGGGCCGGGGAAGGGCTGCCGCCAGACCACCTCGCGCGGCAGCCCGAGGGCAGTGCCGACCCGGCGCACCTCGTCTTTGAACAGCTCGCGGAGCGGTTCCAGCAGGCGCAACTTCATCCGCTCAGGCAGGCCGCCGACATTGTGGTGGGTCTTAATCAGCGAGGCCGGGTTGCCCGCGATCGAGACGCTCTCGATGACGTCCGGGTAAAGGGTGCCTTGCCCGAGGAACTCCGCGCGCCCGATGGAGCGCAGCGATTTTTCGAAAACCTCGACGAAGGTCCGGCCGATGATCTTGCGCTTCTGCTCGGGGTCAGTCACCCCTCGCAAACGGCGCAGGAAGGTACGGGAAGCATCCACGACGCGCAGATCGATGCTGAAATGATCACCGTAGAGTTTCTCCACCGCTTCGCGCTCCCCCTGGCGGAGCAGGCCGTTATCCACAAACACACAAGTAAGCTGGGAACCGATCGCCCGATGCAGCAGCGCGGCCGCGACGGAGGAGTCCACCCCTCCGGAGAGGCCGAGCAGCACGCGCCCCTTCCCTACCTGGGCACGGATGCCCTCGATGGCGTGCGCGATGAAATCCCGCGTGGTCCAATCGGCCTTCACGCCGCAGACCCCGAGGAGGAAATTGCGGATCACGTCCACGCCGCGCTCGGTGTGGAAGACCTCAGGGTGGAACTGGATGCCGTGGAACCGGCGGCGGCGGTCCTCGATCACCGCGTACGGCGAGTTCTCGGTGGTGCCCGTGGCCTGGAAGCCGGGCGGGAGGCGGGTGAGCTTGTCGCCGTGCGAGTTCCAGACCCGAAGCTTGCGCGGGAGACCCGCGAACAGGGCGCCCGGCCGCTTCACCGTCAGGACACCGTGACCGTACTCGCGCGCTTTGCCCGGTGCGACCTTGCCGCCGAGGAAGTGGCCCATCAGCTGCACGCCATAGCAGATGCCGAGGATCGGGACCCCGAGGCGAAAGATTTCCGGGTCCGGATGCGGTGCCTGGCGGGCGTACACACTCTGCGGTCCGCCGGAGAGGATGATGCCAGCCACCCCATCCGCCCGCAGCTTTGCGGCCGGCGTCGAGTAGTGGTAAATCCGCGAGTAGACTTCACACTCGCGGATGCGTCGGGCGATGACCTGCGTCAGCTGGGAGCCGAAGTCGAGGACGGCGATGATCTGGGACATGGCGGGCAGGAAAACGGCCAGCGTGCGGCGCGGGCCGAGCCGCTGTCAATGCTCGCGCGCCAGCGGAGCGCGCGACCTCACACGTCGCAGCGGCGCACGGCATCGGCGAGCGCCTGCACCTTGTCCCCGCGCGGGATGAACTCCTGCCCGACGTAACCGGCGTACCCTCCCTCGGCGAGGGCCTGGAGGATCGGCGGGTAATTAATCTCCTGCGTATCGTCGATCTCGTGCCGCCCCGGCACCCCCGCGGTATGGACATGCCCGATCCACTCGCGGTGTTGCCGGACCCGGGTGATGACGTCGCCGTGCATGATCTGCACATGGTAGATGTCGAACAGCACCTTCACTCGCGGTGAGCCGATGCGGCGGCAGATCTCCACGGTGCGCTCCAGGTCATCGCAGAAATAGTCCGGGTGCCCCTTCATCTCGGTGGCGACGCGGGAGTTCAGCATCTCGATGCAGAGGGTCACACCCGCGCGCTCAGCGTGTCCGGCAACCTGCTTAAGGCCGTCGACCATGTTGCGGATACCGTCTTCGTCGGAGATCCCCCGCCGGAAGCCGGAGAATGTGATGACCGCCGGGAAGCCCGCCGCGGCGGTCGCGTCGATCCGTTCGCGCAAGATCCGCAGGCACTCGGCGTGCTCCTCCCGATGCGCAAACCCCTTGGCAAACCCGTGGCTCCCGGTGAGTGCACAGGTGAGCCCGTGTTGCTTGAGCAGGGCAAATTTGTCCGGCGTGACAAGTTCGACGGAGGGCAGCCCCAGCCGCACGGCTTGGCGGCAAAGCTCCTCCAGCGTCCACGGGCGGAAGCACCACGGAACCACGGACTGGCGGATGCGTCCCCGCTGCACGCGGTAAGCCGGCG
>JBEDEF010000093.1:0-6711 GCA_041175845.1 Verrucomicrobiota bacterium | reverse complement strand
CTCCATCGCTCCGCCGCCGGCGCCCTCGCCGCCTCCCTGCCGGTCCGCGCCGGCGCTCCCGCCCCCCGCCTGCGCACCGCCCTCGTCGGCTGCGGCTGGTGGGGCGGCAACATCCTCGGCGAGGCGGTCGCCAGCGGCCAATGCGAGGTGGTCGGACTCTGCGACGTCGACACCCGCCAACTCGCGGCCACCCGCATGAAGCTCGCCGCGACCACCGCGGACCGCCCCCGTGAGTACAAGGATTACCGCGAGCTGCTTGCCCGCGAGAAGCCCGAGATCGTCATCGTCGCCACCCCGGACCACTGGCATGCGCTGCCGACGATCGCCGCGGTCCAGGCCGGGGCCCACGTCTACGTCGAGAAACCCATCGGCCATACGATCGCCGAGGGGCGCGCGATGCTCAACGCCGCCCGCGCCGCCGGGCGGGTCGTCCAGGTCGGCACCCACCGCCGGGCCTCACCCCACACGATCCAGGCCCGCGAGTTCATCCGCTCCGGCAAGGTCGGGAAGATCGGGATGGTCCGCTGCTTCGTGAACAACGCCGGCTCCGGCCCGGAGCAGCCCACGCCCACCCAGTCGGTGCCGCCGGAGCTCGACTGGTACGCGTGGTGCGGTCCCGCGCCGTTGCGGCCGTACTCGCCCGCAATCCACCCCCGCGGCTTCCGCCAGTACCTCGACTACGCCAACGGCACCCTCGGCGACTGGGGCATCCACTGGTTTGACCAGCTCATTTGGATCACCGGCCTCCGCTGGCCGAAAAAGGTTTTCGGCACCGGCGGGCGCCCCATCAAGGGCCCGCCCGTCCTCACCGCCACCGCGCAGACCAGCGACGCACCCGACCACCAGGTCGTCACCTACGAGTTCGAAGGCCTCACGGTCACCTGGGAGTCGCGCCTCTTTGCCGGCCACAACGTGGAGAAGGGCGAGAACGCGGGCTGCCACTTCTACGGCACCAACGGTATCTTCCACCTCGGGTGGCGCGGTGGCTGGACTTTTTACCCGGCCAAGGCCGGCGAGCCCGTGCTGCACGAGGACGCGAAGCTGAACGCCCCCGACGGCCAGAATATTCGCGAGCTCTGGGCGGACTTCCTCGACGCCATCCGCACCGGCCGCCGGCCGATCTCCGATCTGGAGGAGGGGCACCTCGCGACCAACTGTTCCCTCCTCGGCGTGATCGCGATGAAACTCGGTCGGAGCTTGGTCTGGGACGGCGAGCGCGAGCGCTTCGTCAACGACCCGGAGGCCAACCGCCTCCTGCAGCGGGCCTATCGCCCGGGCTGGGAATTTCCGAGCTGAGGTGGGTGGCGGCTCCGGCGTAGCCGCACTGATGTGGCCGCGGCAGTTGCCGCGGATTCACACGAAAATCCCGACCGCCGCAGGCAGGTTCCTGGCGGAACGAAATGCCGTTTCCGTCCCGGTCCGCGGCTGCAGCCGCGGCAAGATGAGCGGCGTGGCTGGCCCTAAGTGTCGGAATGACTGACACTTTGAAGATGTTGCGAGCGGCCTCGCAGCGGTAGATTTTTTTAGAATTACGTAATTAGCTCCGGGTGAATTAGCTAAGAGTCAGCACGGTCGCTAACTTCATTTGTGGTATGCGATGCGCTTTTGGGGCGGCAGCTCACGGGAAGGCAGTTGTTTCTTCCTGCAGCTCCTCTTCCCCGATGAAATCCAAACTCGGCTCCGCCCTCACCTTCCACCGTCCGCTGGCCCTTTGGCCCGCGGTCCTGGTCCTTGCCTTCGCCCTCGCGGTCCCCGCGGGCGCCGCCGTCATCACGGTCAGCGGTACCATCACTGCCACCTCGGCGAGCGGCGGCGGTGCGGACACCATCGCCCTCGGCGACGTCTTTGACTACAGCTTCACCTTTGACGACACGACGATCGACTCGGACGTTCAAACGTACAACGCGAACTTCAGCACCGGGGTGAGCGCCGTCTCGCTCCAGCGCCGCGCCGGTAACACCGGGACCTGGAACCCGGCGAGTGGTACCTTCAACTGGATCAATTTCGTGGCGGGGGCTAACTCGGACTCCATTACCCTGCAGCTCAAGGGCACCGGCTTCCCCAACGTCGACGGCCAGAGCTTCTTTGACGTCGGTCTCAGTTTCGACTGGCTCAGCACGACGCGGAACTTTGTCGATACCGGCTCCGGCCAGACTTTCGCTTAGGTCGTAGGCACCAGTCCGCTCAATTTTTCCACGGCGGATGGGTCCAAGTACGGGGAGATTCGCTACGGCTCCAGCATTTACTCCTTATCCTCCACAAACTTCTCGCTCTCCGTGAACGGAGCTGCCGTGCCGGAGGGCTCCTCGCTGGTGCCCTTTGTCCTCGCGCTGGGCGTGCTGGGAACGGCCCGCTTCCGCCGGCGCTGATTTTTCCTTCGCTTCGGATCGTTCCGGGCGCGCCGTCCAGCGCGCCGCCCTCTCAGCCCCCCGCTGCGCCCGGCGTCCTGCGGGCGGGGAGCGTAGTTCTACGCCGGCGGCGGGGGGCATTTCTCGTTGCCGGGGTCGGCCTTGGACGGCTTGCTGGGGCAGCCGTATGCCTCTGCTCGCTCCGGGCGCCGCCCGCGAATCCTCCGGTTTGACTGCTGCCGCCGCCCCGCGCCGGACGGTGGGGCTGGCGCAGGCTCTTGCCCGGCAACAGGCCCTCGAGCGCAAGGCCCAGACCTACCGGGTACCGCTCGGCGATCTCGCTCGGTTCACCCAGCAGCTCTCGGCGCTGCTCGCCGCCGGCCTGCCCTTGGTCCAGTGCCTCGAGGCACTGCAGGAGCAGGTGGAGCACCCTCGCTTCCGGACCATCATCCGCGAGGTCCGGTCCGACATCTCCCAAGGTAACCCCTTCTCGGCGGCGGTACGGCGTTTCCCGCGCGCCTTTAACCCGCTATTCATCGCCATGGTCGAGGCGGGTGAGGCCAGTGGGGCGCTCGCCGAGATCCTCGGCCGCGTAGCGGGCTACTTTGAGTCGACGGTCAAGCTCGCGCAAAAGGTAAAGTCTGCGCTCGTCTACCCGATCGCGGTCATCAGCTTGGCGGTGGTCCTGGTCTCGGTGCTGCTCATCTTCTTCATCCCGGTGTTTTCAGAGATGTTTGCCGCCGCGGGGGCCAAACTCCCGGGGCCGACGCAGGCCCTGATCGACTTCTCGGACTTCCTGCGCACGTGGTGGTGGGCGCTCTTGCTTGGGGGTGGCGCCCTCAGTTGGCTCGGCCGGCGAGCGGTGGCCACGCCGGCGGGACGGCGAGCGTTCGACGCCGCGATTATCCGCGTGCCGGTCGCCGGGGCCATCGTGCACAAGGTCGCCTTGGCCCGCTTCTGCCGCACCTATGCTGCGCTGGTGCGCGCCGGAGTGCCCATCTTGCGGGTACTCGAGATCGTCGCCGCCGCCGGCGGGCGCGTCCAGATCGAGTCCGCCTGCGGCGTCATTGCCCGCCACCTCAGCTCGGGCGGTCAGGTGTCCGAGGCGCTCGAGGGCAACTCCTACTTCCCCGCCACTCTGCGCCACATGGTCAAGGCTGGCGAGGCCACGGGCAACGTCGACGGGATGCTCAACAAGTTGGCCGATTTCTACGACCACGAGTGCGAGACCGGCATCGCTGGCCTCACTTCGCTCATCGAGCCCGCCCTGATCGTGTTCCTCGGCGTGGTCATCGGAGGCATCGTGATGGCGATGTTCCTGCCGATCTTCCAGATGGGCGCAGTCGTCGCGGCCTCCTGACCCCGCTGCCTGCGCCTTGACCCCCTGCCTTCCCCGGCGAGGATTTTACCGGTATGCCCTCCCTGCTCATTGTCGACGACCTCGTCTCGGTCCACGAGATGCTCGAGGCCGTGATCGAGCCGACGGGCTACACCACCGCTTTCGCCACGGACGGCGAAAAGGCGCTCGCCCGCTACAAGACGGAGAAGTTCGACCTGGTATTGGCGGACATCGATATGAAGCCGATGGACGGCATCACACTCCTGAAGGAGCTGAAGGCCTATGATCCCTCGGTGGTCGTGGTGATCCAGACCGCCTACGCTTCGACGGAAAGCGCGATCGCCGCGTTGAAGCTCGGGGCCTTCGATTACCTCAAGAAGCCCTTTCAGATCCACGATCTGCTTGGCACTTTGCGCCGTGGCCTGGAATTCCGGGCGCAGCAGGTGCGATTGGCCGAGGCTCCGGCGGGCGCCCGGGTGGCGGACCTGGCGGCACGCCTGCCCGGTGCGAGCTCCCGTTGGGAACGGGTGGTCGCGCAGGTGCGCAAGCTGGCCGCCGCCCGCGGCCCGGTGCTGCTGGCGGGCGAGAACGGTTCCGGCAAGAGCGACGTGGCCGAGTTCCTCCACGCCGCCGCGGGCGGCTCCCCGGCGGGCTTGGTGCGGGTCGACGGCACCCTCTGTTCGGAGGAGGACTTCCGCGCCGGGCTGCTGGGCGAGAAGGGCGAGGGCGGCGCCTGGGTGCGCCAGGCGCGCGGGGGTACGCTCCTGCTCCAGCATATCGAGCGCCTCAGCCTCCCCATCCAACGGGAGTTCGTCAGCGTCCTTCGCCAGAATGCCCAGAGTTTCCGGCTGATCGCGGCCACGACCCAGGACCTCGAGGCGATGGTCGACGCGGGCAAGTTCCACGAGGAGCTCTTCTTCCGCGTCGCCGCCTTGCCCGTGAATCTGCCGCCCCTCCGCGAACGTCCGGAGGACCTGCCCCACCTGATCCGGCAGATCTGCGCGAGCGTCGCCCACCCGCACTTCGAAGGTCGGCTGGTGGAGTTCACGCCCGACGCTCTCACGGTGCTCAGCGCCTACCCGTGGCCCGGCAACCTCACGGAGCTGCGCGCGGTCATTTCCCGGATCGTCACCGAATCTGAGACCCGGGTCGTCACCTCCCAGCAGCTTCCGTTGCGTGTCCACGAAGTGAATCGCTGGCCCTCGTTGACCGACTACCTGGCCGGGCAGGAACGCCAGTACCTCGACCAGGTGCTGCATGCCACCCGCGGCGACCGCGCCGCTGCCGCCCGCGTGCTTGGGATCGACGTCAGCCGCTTCGGCTGAGTCCGTTCAGGCACCCCTTCGCGCCGGAGGCCGAGCATGGCCACAAAAGGCTCAAGGGGCACCGGCCGCGGACCAAGCTGGTGGTGGCGTCTATAGACGCCCCGGAGGCTTCAGGACGAGCGCTCTGAGTGAAGAGCTCCAAACCAAGGCCGCGCGTGCCTTCGGGCTCTCAAGGCGGCGCGGTTGAAAAAACTCGGCTCGAACCCCCGCTGGGGTGGCTTCCGTGGTTGAGTCTCGCGGCGTCTATGGACGCCACGCACAGCCTCGACCACGCATCGCACCCCTCTGCGCCTCTTGCGGCCCTGCTCCAAGGCCGGACGCATGCCGTTAAGCGGGTCGCTCCGCGGCACCACCGCCGGGCGAACGGTTCAGGTTGAGTCCCCTCAAGTCTCCGTCGCCAGGCCCAGCGCGGCCGCCGCGCGGAGCCAAGTGTCCGCATCGCCGAACCCTCCCGGCTTCACCGCGAAGAGCAAGGGCCCCGTGGCCGGCGTCGCCGCGGTGGCGAGGACGAGACCCGGCTCGATCGCTCCTGCCACAATCAGTTCCCGCAGGCCGAGGTGCGCCGCCAGCGCCCGCGCTGTCTCCCCGCCGGTGACAAACACTCGACGCACGCCGTGGTCCCGAATGAACGCGGCGCCGATGGCGGCAAGCGTCTCCCGGATCAGCTCCGGCTGACCGCGCGCGTCCGGGGCGAGCACAACCGTTGCGCCGGCAGTCTGCAGCTGCGCCGCGCCCGCCGCGATGGCGTGTCCCGGGTTTGCCATCTCCGCTCCGATCAAGGCGAGGCCGCGAGCGGCCGCGAGGCGCTCCGCCTGCGTCCGGTTCAGAGGATGCGCACTGCCGCCGAGAAAGAGCACAGGACCTGGAGCCGGGCGCGGCTGCGGCCGGCTCGCTCCTACGGTGCGGCCCAGCCGGCGGGCTACCGGCCCCGCCAGCGCCCCCGAACCCACCGCCAGCCACGGGCCGGCCCGAGCCGCGATCGCCGCGACTGCGCGTTCCAGGTCCCGCTCGTCCCGCGCGTCCGCGATGCGCAGATCCGCGTCTCCCCCGGCGATTCGGCGGAGGTCGCCGTCGCGGACGGGGGCCGCCGGGTCGCGCGCAAACTCAGTGGCGAGGAGCGGTACGCCGCGGACGAGGAGCTGGCCGTGCTCGACCGTGCGTCCCGCCAAGGGGTTGGCGGGGCAGAACAGAATGCGGTGCCCGGGAAGAGAGTGCCGCACCGCCGCCAGCTCGGCTGCGACCGGCCCCCGCAGCGTTGAATCGATTTTCTTAAAGACCAGGCGCGCCCCGTGGGAGGCCGCGTGCGCGAGGGTCGCTGCCACCCGCGCCGCGGCCTCGGACGGCGGCAGGTTGCGGGACTCGGTGTTCACGCCGACGAGCTCGCCCGCGGTTCCGGGCCGCCAGTCGTGCGCGGCCTCCCCAAGGCGGTCCCGCCAGCCGGCCGCGTGAAAGGCAGCGCCCGCGTCGAGGGCGCCGCTGACGTCATCGGCGAGGAACCAGTCGCTCCTCGGGAGGCCGAGGGCGTCACCGCTACCTCGGCGATTGCGCCCGGCCAGGAGCGACTGCCCCGGAGATCGCTGCCGAGGGTGAGCTGGAGTCCCGCGCCCCGCGGCGGAGCCGCGATCCGCGCCGTGGCCGCCGCGCCGTCCCGTCCGTCGAGGGTCAGGCGCAGGGTCCCCGCCCCGTCGTGCTGCCAGAC
>JBEDEF010000092.1:0-3637 GCA_041175845.1 Verrucomicrobiota bacterium | reverse complement strand
TGCCGCTGGAGGACGGAGAAAAAGTAGTCGAACGCGACCCGGACCAGGCGCAGTTCACCCGTCGGTTCACCGACCGCGCCCTCGCGTTCATCGAGCGCCATGCCACGCGGCCGTTCTTCCTCTACCTGCCCCACGTGATGCCACACGTGCCGATCTTTGCCTCGGAAAAATTCCGCGGACGATCGGCCGGCGGGCTCTACGGAGACGTGGTCGAAGAGCTCGACGACGCCGTGGGCGAACTGCTCGCCGGGCTCCGTCGGCGAGGCCTCGAGGAAAATACGCTGGTGATCTTCATGTCGGACAACGGGCCCTTCCTCTCCTATGGCGAGCACGCGGGCTCTGCCTTACCGCTGCGAGAGGGTAAGCTGACCGCCTTTGAGGGCGGCGTGCGGGTCCCCTGTTTGGTGCGCTGGCCCGGCCGCGTCCCCGCGGGCCGCGTGTCCGCCGTGCCCTTCATGGCCATCGACTGGCTGCCCACCCTCACCGAGCTGGTGGGCGGCCGCCCGCCGGATCGCCGCATCGACGGCCGCTCCGCCCTGCCCTTGCTGCTGGGACGTCCGGACGCCCGGGAACCGCACGAGCACCTCTTCTTCTACTCGGGCACCGCCCTACACGCGGTCTCCTCCGGACCGTGGAAGCTCCATTTCCCGCACCCCTACCTCACCGTCGCCGCTGAGCCCGGCCGCGGCGGCAAGCCGTCCAACTTCGGCCGCCTCGCCCCGCGGGCGATCACCCAGTCGGGCGTCGATGGCATCGCGAGCCGCCATGGCTACCGGGTGGAGCAGATCGGCCTTTCGCTCTTCCACCTCGGGGACGACCCCGGGGAGACGCGCGACGTGGCCGCGGCGCACCCGGACATCGTGCGCCGCCTGCAGGCCGCGGCCGAGGTGGTCCGTGGTGACCTCGGGGACAGCCTCACCGGCGCGAAGGGCACGGGCCTGCGGCCGGCCGGAATCGACTCTTCCCCATGAAGACCCTGCTCCTTCCCCTGCTTCTCGCCGCGACGGCGACGCTCGCCGGGGCCGCCGCACCGCGGCCGCCGAATGTCATCGTCATCATGTCGGACGACAGCGGCTACTCCGACCTCGGCTGCTACGGCGGGGAGATCGCGACCCCGAACCTGGACGCCCTCGCCCGCGGCGGCGTGCGTTTCACCCAGTTCTACAACACCGCCCGCTGCTGCCCTACCCGCGCCGCCCTCCTCACCGGACTGTACCCGCATCAGGCCGGCATCGGGCACATGATGGACGATCGTGGCCTGGACGGTTACCGCGGCGACCTGAATCGCCAGTGTCTCACCCTCGCCGAGGCCGTGCGCCCGGCCGGGTACCGCACCTACATGGTCGGCAAGTGGCACGTGACGAAGAAGGTCCGCCCCGACGGCGAGGCCGACCGCCACAACTGGCCCCTGCAGCGCGGCTTTGACCGCTTCTACGGCACGATCCACGGCGCCGGCAGCTTCTTCGACCCGAATTCCCTCGTCCGCGACAACACCCTGATCTCGCCCTTCGCCGACCCCGAGTACCGGCCGGATCAATTCTACTACACCGACGCGATCAGCGACCACGCCGTGCGCTTCGTTGGGGAGCACACGCGCGACCACCCGGACCGGCCTTTCCTGATGTACGTGGCGCACACCGCACCGCACTGGCCGATGCACGCCAAGCCGGCCGACCTCGCCAAGTACCGCGGCAAGTACGACGCCGGCTACGACGCGATCCGCGCCGCGCGCGTCGCCCGGATGCGCGAACTCGGGCTCCTCGACCCCCGCTGGACCGTCGCGCCGCAGCGCGGGGGCGCCTGGGCGGACGTGGCGGACAAGGAATTCGAGCTCCGCTGCATGGAGGTGTTCGCCGCGATGCTCGATTGCCTCGACCAAGGCGTAGGCCGGCTGGTCGCGGAACTGCGTCGCACCGGGCAACTCGACCACACCCTGGTCCTCTTCCTCCAGGACAACGGCGGCTGCGCGGAGACCCTCGGCCGCAACCGGCAGAACCCCGGCCCCCGGACACGGGCGGCCGCGCCCTCCCTGCCCCCGCTCGCCGCGGGTTACCTGCAACCCGACATGATCCCGAAGCAGACGCGCGACGGCTATCCGATGCGCCAGGGCCACGGGGTGCTGCCGGGGGCGGGCGACACCTACGTCGCCTACGGCGAGGCGTGGGCCAACGTCAGCAACACGCCCTTCCGCGAATACAAGCACTGGGTCCACGAGGGAGGAATCTCCTCGCCCCTCATCGCCCACTGGCCCGCCGGAATCCCGGCCGCCCGCCGCAACGCGCTCGAGGCGCAGCCGGCCCACCTCATCGACCTGATGGCGACGCTCCTCGATGTCGCCGGCGCGCGCTACCCGGCCGAGCACCGCGGCGAACGCCTCACCCCGCTCGAGGGCGTGAGTCTGGTGCCGGCGTTCTCCGGGCGTCCCCTCGGCCGGAAGCAACCGCTGTTCTGGGAGCACGAGGGCAACCGCGCGGTGCGCGATGGCCGCTGGAAGCTGGTGGCCAAGGACCCCACCGGCCCGTGGGAACTGTACGACCTCGAGGCGGACCGCACGGAGACCCACGACCTTGCGGCGCGCGAGCCCGCGCGCGTGCGCGAGCTGGCCGCGGCCTGGGACGCCTGGGCCCGCCGCGCGAAGGTCATTCCCTGGATCTGGGGTCCGCCCCACGGGGCACCGAAGGCCGGTAAGGGGAAGAAGCAGGCGCCCGGCGACTGACCGCCCGCGGCGCATCGGCAGGCCTTAATCCGCCCTGACGCCACGCTCCGTTCCGCCACAGACGAGCGTGGCGGCGTTCCCCGGCGGCAAGCCGCCGGGGTGTCAGGCGATCAGGTCGCGCACCACCTTGCCGTGGACGTCCGTGAGCCGAAAGTCCCGGCCCTGGTAGCGGAACGTCAGGCGCTCGTGGTCGAGGCCCAGCAGGTGGAGGATCGTCGCGTTGAGGTCGTGCACGTGCACCGGTCGGTCAACGACCGCGTGCCCGAGTTCGTCGGTAGCGCCGTAGGTGAGTCCGGCCTTCACCCCGCCGCCGGCGAGCCATATCGTGAAGGCGTCCTTCTGGTGGTCGCGGCCGGGTTTGGTGGCGACCCCCGCACCCGAGTCACTCTGCAGCATCGCCGTGCGCCCGAACTCGCCGCCCCAGATCACCAGGGTGTCATCGAGCAGGCCGCGCCGGCGGAGGTCCGTCAGCAGCGCGGCCATCCCCTGGTCGACGTCCTGGCACTTGCGCGGCAGCCGGGTCGCGAGGTCGGCGTGGTGGTCCCAGTCGGCGTCGTAAAGCTGCACCAGCCGCACGCCCTGCTCCACCAGCCGGCGGGCGAGCAGGCAGTTGGCGGCGAAGGAAGCCTCGCCCGGCTTGACGCCATACAGTTCGAGGGTCTCGGCGGACTCGCCCTTGAGGTCCATCAGGCCGGGCACCGCGGCCTGCATCCGGAACGCCATCTCGTACTGGCTGATCCGCGTCGCGATCTCCGGGTCGCCCACGTCGGCCAGCTGCGCCTCGTTAAGTTCGCGGAGGGTGTCGAGCACCCGGCGGCGGTCCGCGCGGCCGTGACCCGCGGGATTCCCGAGGTAGAGCACGGGGTCGCCGCCGGAGCGGAATTGCACTCCCTGGTGCACGCTGGGCACCGAGAACGCGGA
>JBEDEF010000091.1:0-5601 GCA_041175845.1 Verrucomicrobiota bacterium | reverse complement strand
CACGAGCAGGGGATCGCGGGCAAGCAGACCGAGGCAGAACAGGGGCAGGGCCCACGGGGTCTTCAAGGCCATGCGTGACGGTCAGGCGGGACTTGCCGGCGGGTCAAGCGTGACCCCGCCGGAACCTTTGGCGCCGCCCCTGCGTCATTCCCCTCGCGTGAGGATGACAATCGAGGAACGCGAGGAATTCCGCGCCGCGACGAGCGAGCTCGCCGCCGCGGCTCGCGCGCGCGGCGAAGATCCGGCTGCAGCGCTGGCCGGGTGTTTCGCCGCGGCGCGGCGCCGTCACCCGGAGGACGCCGGATGGCTGCTCAGCCTTCGCGATCACCTCTGCCAGCGCCCGGTGCTCTGACTCGATTTGTGGCGCTTGACTCGACGCATCCGCATCTGAATCGTCCGCGATCACCTGATACCATCATGGGCCAACAACTTAACAAGCACATCAAACGCAAACGCCGCGCCGCCTACCTAAAGCGCCGCAAGGAGCGGGCCAAGGCCGCCGGCAAGAAGAAGTAAGGCCGCGTTCCCCTTCCCGTTTCCCGGCTCCGCGTCCGCGGAGCCTTTTCTTTTCCCGGATGGTCAAGGTCAGCCTCATTTCCCTCGGGTGCGCCAAGAACCTGGTCGACTCCGAGATCATGGTCGGGCACCTCCAGCAGGCCGGGATGGCGGTCGTACCCGGAGCCGACGAGGCCGACGTGGTCATTGTGAACACCTGCTCGTTCATCGACTCCTCGAAGGAGGAATCGATCGGGCACATCCTCGAGGTCCATCGGCAGCGCGGGATGCGCCGGCGGCGGCGCCAGCAGAAACTGATTGTCGCGGGCTGCATGGCGCAGCGCTTCGCCGGAGACTTGCGCACCGAGTTGCAGGATGAAGTGGATGCTTTCATCGGCCTCGACCAAGTCACCACCGTGGCGCCGATCATCGAGGGATTGCTCGCCCAGGACCGGGCCGCGGACGGACCGCCGGTCTTCATCCAGGGGCGTTCCACCTTCATCCCAGATTACAATACCCCGCGTTTCCGGCTCACGCCCCGGCACTTCGCGTACCTCAAGATTGCGGAGGGCTGCAACCATCCCTGCACCTTTTGTATCATTCCGCAGATCCGCGGCCGGCACCGCAGCCGCACGATCGAAAGTGTCGTGGCCGAGGCCCGGCAACTGGTGCGCGAAGGGGTGCGTGAAATTAATCTGATCTCGCAGGACACCACCTACTTCGGGATGGACACCTGGGAGCAGCGCCCTGGCCCGCGCACCCCGGTCGACTCGAGCCGCGGCGACGCGCTCACCAGCTTGCTGCGCCAGCTGAACGCCATCGAGGGCGACTTCTGGATCCGGCTGCTCTACACCCATCCCGCGCATTGGAGCGACGAGCTGATCGCGACCATCGCCGCCTGCCCGAAGGTTGCCCGCTATGTAGATATGCCGCTGCAGCACATCAGCGACGCGATGCTCGGACGCATGCAGCGCGAAACCTCCGGCGATCACATTCGCGGCCTGATCCAGCGGATTCGGGCGGGCATCCCGGGCATCGCCCTGCGGACCACGTTCATCACTGGTTTTCCCGGGGAAACCGAGGCCGACGTCGATGAACTCTGCGCCTTCATCCAGGAAACGCGCTTCGAGCGACTCGGCGTGTTCCGCTACTCTCCCGAGGAAGGAACGCGCGCCGCCAAGTTGGAGGCGCAGGTCCCCGCGAAGGTCAAGGAGGCCCGCTGGCACCGGCTCATGGGACTCCAGCGCACGATCGCGGCGGAGCTCAACGCCACCGCGGTCGGCCATCGACGCCGCGTGCTGGTCGATGAGCCGGGCGTTGCCCGCGGCGAAGGTGACGCGCCTGATATCGACGGTCGGGTCTACGTGCCGCTGACTCTCCCGGTCGGCGCCTTCGCCGATGTTCGGATCACCGGTGCCGAGGAGTACGACCTGCTCGCGCTGCCAGAGGGCGAAGCTCCCGCGGTACGCCGCAATTCGCGACGGGCCCAATAAGCGAATTCCGCCGGCCAGCTATGTGGAACCACGTAGTGCGCTTCACCGGTGTGATCAAAAATACGTAAAAGCGCAGTTTGTCCGGGGCGGAGGCCAGTCCGTGCTTGAGGTCGTCTCATCCCATGGCCCTCAAGCCTGAGCTCTCCCGCTGGTTCGCGGAGGGGCGCCTCGACGCGCTCGGCGCAGCTGTGCTCGCCTTGCTGGGCCTGGTGCGGGGAGTAACTCTCGTCCCCAGGACCGCTTCCCCTCTCAGCTGGCGGCGTAAACTAGGTCTCGCCGGTAGCCTGCTGCTGGTCGGTACACTGCTTGCGGCGGTCGTGACTTGGCTTTGGGACTTAGAGCGCGGGGCTTCTTTCGCGTCGCGACTGACCGACCGAGTCCTGGTGATCAGCGGAATCGCGGCCGCCGGTCTGCTGTTATCCTTCGGGCCTGGGCAACTCGCCGTGCGCTTCCGTCGCGCAAGGCGTAGCGATCCGCCAGCCACCGCGGTCAAAGCGCATCCGGAGCCCCGTGGTCCCCGCGTCCTCGTCGTCGACGATCTCGAGACCAACCGGCTCTTACTCCACCTATTTTTGCGGCGCCACGGATTCCAGACCGAGTTTGCCGACGGCGGCGAGGCCGCCATCCGGCGTGCCGCCCGCGGCGACCTCGACGTCATCCTGATGGATCTGCACATGCCGCAGCCGGATGGTTTCGCGGCCACGCGCCGTATTCGGCAGGCCGAGCTACCCGGCCGCCGGATACCCATCGTCGCGCTCACCGCCTCGCTTGCTCGCGGCACTCGAGAGCAATGCCTCGCGGCCGGCATGGACGAGCAGCTGACGAAGCCGCTCGAAATCGAACGACTCCGCGCCCTCCTTATTCGGTTCCTTCCCGACCAGCGCCATTGAGCGGCTGCCTCACGCCCGCCGGGCGCTTGCGTCGAATGGAACGAGCTGGTTGCATCCGTCGCGTGATCGACGCCTCTCCGCTGCTCGACAGCTTGAAGCCCAACTGGCGGCTCTTGCTTCCCCGGTTCGGCAGCGAACTGCGGGGTTACAGCCGCGGCGAGTTGGGCCGTGACCTGAAGGCTGCGCTCACCGTAACGCTAGTCTCGATCCCGCAAGTTTTGGGCTTCGCGTTGGTCCTTGGTCTGCCCCCGACCACGGTGCTGATGTGTGCCATCGTGGGCGCTTTTGTTTCCGCCCTCTACTTTTCCTCCCGCGTAATCATTTTTGGCGCCACCAACTCGGTGACGTTGCTCGTCGCGTCAGCGATCCATTACAGCCGCGCCACTGCGCTGACCCCCCTCGAGCTCGCGGTCGTACTCGCCGGTCTCATCGGCATCCTGCAGATTCTGGCCGCGCTACTGCGGCTCGGGCAAGTGACCCAGTTCATCTCACGCTCCGTGGTGATCGCCTACTCGGCGGCGACGGGCGTCCTGCTGGTCATCACCCAGCTACACGGGCTCTTCGGGATTCCCCGGGATCGTAGCCAGCCGATGCTGTTGCAGTTATGGACCGGACTGCAGCAGATCGCTCGGCTCGACTTCAACTACGCGGTGCCCTTGACCGGTGCGGCAGCGCTCGCGTTCTACCTACTGCTCCGCGCCGTGCGGCCGAAGTGGCCCGGAATCCTGTTGGGTCTGGTGACGCTCACGCTCTTGAGCTGGCATGTCCCGCAGCTGCGCGGATTGGGCATCCCAACTTTAGCCGACCAAGGGGCACTGGACGCAGCCCTGCCCGAATATGCGGGGGTACCCTTCGGGGCGGAAGACCTCCCGCTGTTACGCACCATCTTGAGCACCGCCCTCGCGATCGCACTGCTGGGCATGATCGAGGCTGTCTCACTCGCCAAAGGCTACGCGCCGCAGCACGGTGATACGATTGATCCGAACCGGGAGGTGATGGGGTTGGGTGCCGGCAACCTCGCGAATGCCTTCTTCGGGACCATCCCGGGCTCCGTGTCGTTCGTGCGGTCGGCGGTCAACGTCCAGAGCGGCGCGGCTACGCGGGTGGCCGGTCTCGCTGCGGCGCTGCTGCTGCTGATCGCGCTGTTACTCTCCTCCCGCTTCCTGAACCATATCCCCATTCCTGCCTTGGCGGCCTCGCTGGTCCTCGTGGGCTTGAGAATGATCGAATGGTCGCACATCCGGATCGCGGCTCGCGCGACACGGTCGGACGCGATCGTACTAGGCCTCACCTTCGCCGCCGCGCTCCTCCTGCCACTGGATACCGCAATTTACCTTGGTATCGGAGCATCCCTCGCGTTCGCGCTGCGCAAGGCCTCAACCCCCAAGCTGGTGGAGTATACCTTCGACGCCGAGGACCGACTGGCCCAACTCCCTGCGCAGGGAGCCCGAGCGCACCCGCAGATCGCGATCATTCACGTCGAGGGTGAGCTTTTCTTTGGCGCCGCGGATCTTTTTCAGGAGCAGGTCCGCCAGCGCCTCGAGCTGGAGGATCTTAGGGTCGTGATCCTACGGCTCCGGAGCGCCCGCCACCTTGATGCCACCACGGTCTTTGCCCTTCATGCCCTCGACGACTGGATGCGTCAGACGAATCGCCACCTTTTGATCAGCGGAGTGCAGGACGATGTCCTCCGGGTCCTACGAAACAGCGGTCTGCTCGCCAAGCTCGGCGCCGAAAACGTGTTCCCCTCCGCTGAGAACCCCAACCTCGCGACGAAGCGGGCCTTGCAGCGGGCCCAGCAGCTCCTGCAGTCTCCTCAGGCTGAGGTGCGGCTCTACTTCGACCGCTCCCCTTCCACCCCCAACCCCGGTTGAACGATGCTCCGCCGTCACTTCCTGCACGCCGCCAGCCTCACAGTCGCCGCTGGGGCGACCCGCGCCACCGCCGGCCAGTTCACCGGTCGAATTCGCAAGTCGCTCAAGTGGAACATGGTCACCGGGGCCAAAGGCCAACCGCTCGAGACCACTTTCCGCCGGCTACGCGAATGCGGGTTCGACGGGGTCGAGCCGAGCCTCAGCCACGTCACCGACGAGGCCGCGTGGCTCGCTGCCAGCCGCGCCAGCGGTCTCGTGATTGACGGCACAGTCGGTGCGCGTACCGAGGCACTGGGGGACGGCATTGAGCTCACGCGCCGCCTGGGTGGCGATTCGATGCTCGTGGTTGCCCGGTACGACCAGAAGATCTCTCTGCCCCGCAATTGGCAGCGCTGCCGGGATCAGCTCCGCGAGGCGGCTCCCCAAGCCGAGCGCGCTCAGATTCGCCTGCTGGTCGAGAACGTCTGGGCCACGTTTCTGGTCAGTCCCTTTGACCTCGCTCGCTTCATCGACGAGATCGGCAGTCCTTGGGTGCAGGTGCACTTCGACGTGGGCAACCTGATGCGATGGGGTGTCGCGGAGCACTGGGCCGAGGTCCTTGGCCCGCGGATCCTCAAACTCGACGTTAAGGAGTACGATCTAGGCCGGGCGATGCGCGAGGGAATGCAGAAGGGTTTCGATGTGCCGCTGGGCGAGGGTAGCATCAATTGGCCTGCGGTGCGCGCGGAGCTGGGCCGGATCGCCTTCACCGGCTGGGCGGCAGCCGAGGTCAAAGGCGGCGATTGGGACTACCTCTCTGACGTCGCCCGACGGATGGATCGGGTACTCGACCTTTAAATTTCCCCTAAT
>JBEDEF010000090.1:0-3580 GCA_041175845.1 Verrucomicrobiota bacterium | reverse complement strand
TGCCCGTTCCTCGCCCGGCTGCTGCCGCCCGCCCTCCTCACTTTCCTGCCCGCTGCCTTCGCCGCGGCCCCCGCCACCCCGGCTCCCGCGGCCGGCGAGGAGGTCATCCAGCTTTCGCCCTTCGTGCTCTCCACCGAGCGCGAGACCGGCTGGTCGGCCAACGAGACCCTTTCGGCCACGCGCACGAAGCAGGCCCTCAAGGATGTCCCGGTAAACATTGACGCGATCACCGCCGATTTCATCGAGGACCTCGGCCTCAACACCGCCGATGAGGTCGCCCTCTTCGTGGCCAACGTCTACGCGGCCCCCACGATGGAGAACGACAATCAGACGGATAACTTCTCCTTCCGCGGCCTGTCCCAGCGCTTCAACGTTTCGCGCAACTACTTTCGCTGGTACGTTCCGAGCGACACTTACAACGTCGAGCGGATCGATTTCGGCAAGGGCTCCAATTCGCTCATCTTCGGCGACGTCGAGCCCGGCGGCCAAGGGTCCGTCTTCACCAAGCGCGCCCTGCTCGGGAAAAACTTCGGCACCCTGCTGCTCCAGCAGGGCAGCGAGGGCGCTTACCGCTACCAGCTCGATGTGAACCGCCGCCTCCGGGACAACTTCGCGCTCCGGCTCAATGCCGTCCGCCGCCAGGAAAAGACCTTCCAGGACGCCTCCGCCTACCGGCTCGAGGGCGAGACGATCACCCTCACGTACCAGCCCTTCCGTCACACCCTCATTCGCGTGGAGGCCGAACGGGGCGACTTTGACAACGCCCGCGGCTTCTCCGGCATCACCGTGCGCGAACAATCCGCCCGTTCCCTCGGCTTCACCAGCGCCGGTCCCTGGTACACCTCCGACGGCGTCTGGTTCAACCAGTCGTCCCTCCCCGCCGCCGACCGCAGCTCTACCAACGGCGCCGCCGGCGGCTCCCTGTCGCTCCTCGAGGGCCGGTTCGTCGACGTCGCGATGCGCAACGCCGCCGGCGCCATCACCGGCACCCGCCGCGTCGCCGGCTTCCCCAAGCACTACAACCTCCGCGGCTCGTTCGACCGCCAGGCCCGCCCCTTCAGCACGTACTCAGTCACGCTCGAGCAGCGGATCGGGCGCCTCGGGCTCGAGCTCGCGTACAACCACCAGAACCAGGACGGCCTCCGCAACGACAACTTCTTCAGCAGCACGGTCAGCCTCGACGTCAACGGCCGCCCCTACATCGACACCGCCGGCATCGACTGGAAGCGCTTCGGCAACGACGTCGACGCCTTCCGCGGCACCGCCGTCCTCCCGCTCCAGCCCTTCTCGTGGATGCGCCAGACCCTGATCGGCTCCGCCGAGTACCGCGAGGACTTCACCAACAATTACCGCAAGGCCCTCTACAACGTGAAGCGCTTCGAGAACGGCCTCGTCCCCGCCGTCAACCAGACCAACGACCGCGTCCGCTTCCGGCTCTACCTCGACGACCCCGCCTTCTACTCCCGCGCCCTCTTCGACCGCTTCACCCTCGAGCGCCTCCCCGCCAGCGCCGACTTCCAGGCGCGCCAGCTCTCCTTCGGCAACGCCGCCGACGGCACCGAGTGGCGCCAGGCCTACGCCGCCGCGGTCTCCGCCAGCGGCTCCTATTTCAAGGGGCGACTCCAGTCCCTCCTCGGCGTCCGCTGGGATTGGAACCGCACGTACGAGTACCGCGGCACCCGCCGCTTCGGTCCCTATAACGAGGACATCGCGCCGCCGAGCCGGGAGGACGCCCTAGCCGGGGAATACGTCGAGAACGAGAATCTCCACCTCTTTAATACCAGCTACACCGCCGGCCTCACCTATGTGCTCAACCCGGACGTGAACGTCTACGCGGTCTACTCCGATTCCTTCCGCTGGCAGGATGCGCGCACGTTCGACCGCCAGGTCTTCGGGCCCATTTCCGGCGTCACCAAGGAGATCGGCCTCAAGGGGGCCCTCTGGGAGAACCGCGTGTCCTTCACGCTCGGGGTCTTCCACATCGACCGCCAGAACGTCGAGTTCCGCTGGACCCCCTCCAGCTTCAGCGCCGGGGACGTCGAGAACCTGATGAACCCGAATTCCATCACCGCCAACGATCCCCGCTACGTCCGGTCGTGGAACGATGTGAACCAGTACCGCAGCATCCTCTCGACCGAGACCTCCAAGGGCTTCGATCTGACGCTGCTGGTCCGTCCCACCAAGGGCCTGCAGGCGCGCTTCACCTTGGCTAAGACCGACGTGATCACCCGGCCTGACTTCTCGGCCTTCCGTGCGTACTACGAGGCGGCGGTGAAGCGCGGGGACGAGGCGCCGAGCTTGATCGCGGACGCCAAGGAGGTGCTCGATTCCAGCGATTTTGCGACCAAGCCCGCCGGGGCCCGCGCCGCACCGTGGTCCGCCAGCTGGATCCTGGACTACGCTTTTTCCCGTGAGACCACCCCTTGGCTCCGCGGCGTCCGCCTGGGAATCAATGGCACCTGGCGCGATTCCTACCTCTTTGGGATCAGCAACGGCCGGGAGCTTATCGGCGGCACCAACCACGGCGTGAACGCCTACGTGATGCGCGACCAGCGGGTCTGGGGCCAACAGCTCCGCGTTCGCCTTGGCGTCCGCAACCTGATCGATCTCGAGAATCGGGACGACATCCGCAAGACGGGCTTTACGACGCTCGCCAGCGGCGCTGCCGTCTACCGGTACACCTACGTGATGCCGGCGCGCTACGACCTCACCGCGACCGTCCGCTTCTGAGCGGTCCGGCGGCGGGCCCGCTCATTCCTTGCCGCCGTAATCCTTACCCAACGCCTTGCGTAGCTCCACCAGTTCCGCGAGGTGCGACTTGATCTGCCGCAGGGCCGAGCTACTCAGCGGTTCGTTCGCGCCCTGCAGGTCCGCGCGGATCAGCTGTTGCACGTAGCCAGACATCGAAAGCCCGCGCTCCTTCGCACGGGATTTGGCCCGGTCCAGCAGGTCCGGTGTGAATGAAATTCCCTGGGTCGTATTTTCGCGGGCCATGAGGGGATAGTGTCTCCGTTAGATCCGTTGAAGCAACCCTTCCCGCGTGGGGAAAATCCTTCAGCGTCTTCGCTTTTTCTTGCGTAAGCAACCGTTCGCGAATTGCTTACGGCTGCTGTTAGATTTTAGTTTCCGCCCGCTGATCACCCTCTCCGATGCCTTCCCTGAAACGCTCCGCGAGCTCCGGCCAAAGCTCTTCGTCCCGCCCTCGCCAGGGTGCGGCGGAAGCTAAATTCGCCGCCCTCGTGCGCGAAATTCGCGCCCTGCTGCGCACGATCGCGCCGCAGGCGCCGGAGCCGCCGCAGCGGACGGAGCGGCCGCGCCGCCCTCGGCAGCGCCGGAGTTAGCTCGCTAACCGCGCTTGTCTAGGCCGCGCCCGTTGGCTTGGCGCAGCTCTAACAATTCCGTGAGGAGCGCCTTGATTCGCGCCATTTCTGCGGCATCGAGGCGGGTTCCGTCGTCCACCAGATCCGACAAGATCAATTGCTGGATATAGGCAGAAACGGAGAGGCCCTTCACTTTCGCTCGCGTCTTGGCCTGCGCGAGGAGGGTTGGAGTGAAAGAGATTCCCTGAGTGGTATTTTCG
>JBEDEF010000089.1:0-3905 GCA_041175845.1 Verrucomicrobiota bacterium | reverse complement strand
CGGCGCGGCCGAGGTCCGCGCCGTCGGCTCCGCGAACGGTGGCGATCGCCCGGAAGCCGCCCGTCAGCCGGGGGACGTAGGTGGCCTCGTGCAACCCTGGTTCGGCGGCGGCGGGCTCGGCGGCGAGCCGCAGCGGCGGCACCGGAGGAGCGGTGGCACCGGCAAGCAGGACGGGCTCCACTTCCAGACTGACCACCGCGTCGTCGACCGGCTGGAATTTCTCATCGCGCACGCGGACCTGCAGGCGCTGCGCCCCGTTGGGGTCGCCCGCGACGGGTTCCGCGGTGACCTGGATCCGGCCCGGGACATCGGCGACGAGCCAGCGTACCAGCTGGCGCCAGGAGCGGGCCATGTCCTCCTGCGCCGCGGCGTCGCGCATTCCCCAGCGCCAGAGGTCCCCGACCATCAGGGCGGCGGTGCGGCCGCGCCCGAAGCGCTGCACGGCCAGCGCGGGCAGCTCCGTCCCCTTCTCTTCGCGCACGCTGGCGATCACGCTGGCGCCGGGCTTGAGGGCGCGCACGCGATTGAGCACCTCGAAGGGAGGCATCGCCTCGAGCCGCGCGCGTTCCTCGCCTTCAGTCTCGCGCAGGCGGGCCCACGGCTGGAGCCAGCCCTCGCGGGAAAGTTGGAACTGCACCTTGGCCGGCCCCGCGGGCTCCTCGACCGCGCGGTCGAGGTAGACGGGGAGCATCTCGCCCACCGGGGTGCGATGGTAGCGGCCTTCCTGGAAGGATTCCATGCCTCCGAGCATGAGGAAACCGCCGCCCCGCTCGGACACGAAGCGCTGCAGGAGCGTCGCCTGATCGGGGGAAAAGAACTCGGCCTCCAGGTCGTCGATGATCACCGCGTGATAGCCGAAGAGCTCTTCGGGCGTGCGCGGGAACCCTGCGCGCAGCTCGAGCTCATCGCGGGTATTCAGGCGCACGAGCACCGGCTGGTCGTAGCGCTGGACGTCCTCGGGAGCCTGGTTGCCGAAGCCGCGGAAGAGGGGGTTGCTGGTCTCGCCGGCCCGGCCCCGAAAATCGAACTTCGGCTCCCGCTTCGCCACGCGGATGAGGCCGACCAGCTGCAGTTGCTCGTCGCCCTCGATCGCCCGGTTGAGGAATTTGTATTCCCAGTTCGGCCGACCGGAGACGTAGAGGACGCGTAACGGTCCGCGGCCGCGGTCGACCGTGATCACCCGCTGGTTGTTCACCCGCGTCGCCTCGGAGGCTTCCTCACCCGGCGGCGGGGACACGCGCACCTCGTGGAAGGAGAGGCCGGGCTCCGCGGGCTTGAACCGGAAGCGGAAGCCGAGGGTCTCGCCGTCGCGCCGCACCTCCCGGGTCTGCTCCTGCAGGACCTTGCCGGTCCGGTCGAGTAGGCGCGCCGTCACCGTCCGGCCGCTGAAACCGCCCGCGACCACCTCGGCCTGCACGTCGACCGGGGCGTCCTCGAATGCAGACTGCGTCACCCCCACCTGGGCGAGCGAGAGGTCCCGCACAGCGCCCGGACGGCCGAGCACGACCGGATAGACCGGGGGCAGGCCGGCGAGGTCAGCGGGCAGGCCGCCGCGCAAGTCCGTGGCGTTGCCGTCGGTGAAGAGCAGGATCCCGGCGAGGGGCCGCCCCGTGAGGCGCTCGGTAACCGCGCGCAGGCCGTGACCGAGGGCAGTGGCGCGACCTTCGAAGGTGAGATCGCGGAAGTCGGGCGAGGCCTGCAGGCGGGCGTCGAGCAAGTAACGACGGACGTCAAAGGTGGTCGCCAGCGTTCCCGGCCACGCCGTGCGGACGGGGTCGAGCAGTTCGCGGAGCTCCTCGCCGCGAGCGCGCGTGGCCCCGGGATCCCGGACCTGCAGACTCTGGCTGTTGTCGGCGACCACCGCGAAGAGATTTGCTCCGGGACGCGCCCGCTGCCGGATCCAGGTGGGCTCAAGGAGGCAGAGGACGAGCGCGGCGCACCCGAGCGCCTTGAGGGCGGCGAGGGCCCAGCGCCACGGATGGCCGGCGGCCCGGTGATAGCCCCAGGCCAGCGCGGCCAAGGCAACGACGCCGACCGCGAGCGCGGGCCAGAGCCAGGCCCCGGCGGAAAAGGTGAGCGTGGAACCCATCGCTCAGCGGTCCTTGCCCAGTTCCTCGTAGTAGCGCCGGACCGCTTCGGCAAAGCGGGCGGGCACGGGATCGCGGTCCAGCGGCACGAGCGGGTCCTTGGACTCCCGCCGCGCCAGGTCCTCCGCGACGCGGCTGCGCACCTCGAGCAGCGGGCGCAGGATCTGCAGCTGGACGGAGGCCCAGTCGGGCTTGCGGCGCTCCTGCCGGAAATCGCGGCGCACGAGCCGGGCGCGTTCGCGGGCGGAGGCGAGGGCGTTGCGCAGCTCGGGGGATTCGACGAGGTCCTCGACATCGCGGAGACGCTCACTCCAGCGGTTGAATTCCTCGCCGGTGAGTGGACCGCGGGTGACGGCGCCGCCGAAGTCGCCGCCGCCGATCCCGGCGCGTTCCTCGCCAGCATTGAAGAGGGCATCGAGGCCGAGGGATTCGCGACCGCCGCCAGACCCGCCGCCGCGGCGCACGGGCCGGGGGCCATCGGCGGCCATCCGTTCCCCGGCGGGGCGGGCCTCGGACCGGCCGCGGCCCTCGTTCTCCCCGGCGGCGCCTGCGCTCCCGCGCCCTTCGCCGGGCGTTTCGCCCGCGCCGGGCGAGCCTGGTTGGCCGGGGCTGCCCGCGGCGACCGCCTCACCCGGGGAATTGCCGGGGGTGCTGCCCGGGCGGCGGGATTCACCCGCCTCACCCGCAGCGGGGCTTTCCGTGCCACCGGGACGTTCCCCCCCGGGGGCGCCGGCGGCGGCCTGGCGTTCCTCGCCCGGGCGGCCGGCGCCGGGGGCACCCGAGGCCGACAGCTCGCGCTGCAATTGGTCGGCCAGCGCGTCCAGTTCGGACCGGGCGAGCTTCAGCTGCTCGGCGTCGTCACCCAACACGCGCTCCGCGGCCCGTTCCACCCCGCGGCGGAGCTCGTCGACGAGACCGCGGGAGCGTTCTCCCGCCTGACGGGCCTCGGAGAGGAGACCGTCGCGGAGGAGCTCCCGCGTCACATCCACCGCGCGGCCGCCCTCCTCGCGGTCCTGGGCCCGCTGGAGGCGCTCGTTGAGGTCGCGGGAGAGGGCGCCGCCGGCGAGCAGGGCGTCGCGCGCGTCACGGACGGCCTTCGCGTCATCTTGGCTGACCTTGCGGAGGCTGTCATACAGCTGACGGGAGACGAGCGGTTCGGAGTTCTCGGCCTGCTCAGAGATCCGGCTGGCGCGTTCGACGAGGCGGTTGAGGCGTTCCTTCTGGCCCTCGAGCTGGTCGAGCAGTTCCTGCCGGTCGCCGGCTCCGGAGAGCGTCTTGCGGGTGCCGGCGGCGCCGCCCTGCGCGAGGCGCTCGAGTTGGCGCGCGGCTTCCTCTTGCTGCTGGGCGAGGCTCCGGGCCTCACCGCGCATCGTGCGCAGTTCCTCGGCAAACTCGCCCGCGCTCTGACGGCGCAGCTCGTCGCGCATCTCCTGCAACTGGCGCTGGGCGCGCGAGCCGGAGGCGAGGGCTTGGGCGACGGAACCGCCGGCGGCCGCGTCGGCGGCCTGGCGCAGCTGGTCGCGGGTCTCCTCGAGCTGCTGGCGCTGGTTCGCGAGGGCCGCTTGGTTCTCGGCGCGGTCCATTCGTTGGCGGATCTCGTCGGCGTCGGCCAGCATCTGGCGCTGTTCCTCCTCAAGGCGACGGAGGCGGCGGGCAGCTTCCTCGCGCTCGGCCTCGGTCTTGGCCTCCTGCAGGGAGGCCTGAACCTCGCGGAGGCGCTCATTGAGGTCCTGTTGCCGGCGCGCGAGCTCCTGCAGGCGGTTCATCACCGCCAGTTGTTCCCGACGTTCCTGATTCTGGGGAGCGCGGGCGACGCGC
>JBEDEF010000088.1:0-2776 GCA_041175845.1 Verrucomicrobiota bacterium | reverse complement strand
GGGCGCGGCGGCCTGGACCGCGTCCCAACTGCGGCGGGTGGCCGCCAGGAAGACATCCTCGAGCGAGGGGTGTTCGCGGCCGATCGCGCGGACGCGGCAGCCAGCGGCGGCGAGGGCGCTCACGATCGCTTCGCCCAGCTCGTCCGCCCGTGCGGTGGTCAGCCGCAGGCGGCGGAATTCGCCTGGGCCCGCGGCGGCTGCGTCCTCGGCGGGCGCGGTGCGCAGGCCCGGGTCCACGGCGACAAGTGCGGCGGCCAGCGCGGCGGGATCTCCGGCGACCTCCACCAGATAGGACGATTGGCCAAAGATTTCACGCCGCAGCTCGGCTGGGGTCCCCTGGGCCACGACTCGGCCCTGGTTGATGATCAGTACCCGGTCACAAGTCACCTCGATCTCGGGCAGGATGTGGGAGGAGATGATGACCGTCATCCTCCCGCGGAGACTCGCGATGAGATCGCGCACGATCAGGATTTGGTGGGGATCTAGGCCGATCGTCGGCTCGTCCATGATGATCACGGGCGGTTCCGCGAGGATCGCCTCGGCGATGCCGACCCGTTGCCGGTAGCCCTTCGAGAGCTGGCCGATGATGCGGTGGCGCACGCGTTTGAGATCACAGATTTCCAGCACCTCGTCGATGCGCGGGCCGAGCTGGCGCCGGGCCACCTCCTTCAGTCGTCCGCGGAAATAGAGGTACTCCGAGACGCGCATATCCTCCGGCAAAGGGTTGTTCTCGGGCAGGTAGCCGATGCGCCGTTTCACCTCGTCCGGGCGCGTCGCCACGGGCAGGCCGCACAGTAGCACGCTGCCCGAGGTGGCCGGGAGGTAGCCGGTCAGGATGCGCATCGTGGTCGATTTCCCGGCGCCGTTTGGACCGAGGAAGCCAACGATCTCTCCGCGCGCCACGGTAAAGCTGATGTCATTCACCGCCGTCGTGCCGCCGTAGGTCTTCACCAGACGGGAGACTTCGATCGCGGGCGGGGGCGCGGACATACGGGGAAGGGAACCTAGGTCTCGGGCGGCGCGCAAGGCTAGCGCAGCAGCGGGCTCACGGCTCCCGTTCCACGGTGACCTCGCCTGCCCGGAACCGGAGGAGCCGGGCTGAGCCGTCGCGCAGGAGCAGCGCCCCCTCGTCATCGAGGCCCACGACGGTCCCGTGGTGCCGCCGACCGCCCTCGAGCAGGGTCACCGCGCGTCCCCGGAGCAGGTCGTGCCGGTGCCAGCGCTCGGCAAACCCCTCCCGGTGGCGTTCCTCAACGAAGGCCGTGTAGGCGAGGAGCACCCGGCCGATGAGGGCGGCGGCCAGCCGGTTCAGGTCGATGGGCCGGCCCGCGACCTGGCCGAGCGAGACGGCCCGCCGCGCGAGGTCCGTCGGCCACGCCTCCGGCGGGGTATTTACGTTGAGCCCGACGCCGAACACCAGGTCGCGGATCTGGTCCGCGTCGATGCGCGCCTCCGTGAGCATCCCGCCCGCCTTACGGCTGCCGTAGACGAGGTCGTTGGGCCATTTGACCCTGGGGGCCTCGGGCGTGAAGTGGGTCAGCAGTTCGCACAGATTGACGCCCATCCAGAGGGTAAAGAGCGGCATCCGGGCCGGCGGCACCCGTGGACGGAAACCGAAACTTGCGTAGAGGTTCTGCGGGGAGGCGCTGTGCCAAGCCCGCCCGAAGCGGCCGCGGCCCTGCGTCTGCTTCTTTGCCAGTACCGCGAAGGGGGTCGGCCGTCCCGCCGCCAATTGCCGCAGCACCTCGTCATTGGTGCTATCCACCTCCTCCAGCACCAGCAGCGAGAAACCCCGGGGGCGGCCGCGGAGCAGGGTCTCGACCAGCGGGGCGTAAAGTTGCTCCGGCGCGTGGACCAGTCGGTAGCCCCGCGCGCGCCGCGCCTCGAGGGTGAAGCCCGCGGCCCGCAGTTGCTCCATCCGCTGCCAGATACCGACGCGCGACAGACCGAGCCGTCGTGCGAGGGCGGCGCCCGATACCCACTCACCCTCGTGGGCGAGGAGTTCGCGGAGGATTAGTTGTTCGGTCTGGGGCATCGGTGCGGGGGCAAACTCGAGATTTGAAATCAAGGACACGAGAGGCAGCCTCCCGCAAATGTCATTTGCCGCGTTCGAAGGTTCCATCGCCCGCGATCCCGCCCCGCCTCCGGACTGGAGTGGCGCCCTGCAGGCCCTCTGGCACGACGCCCGGGGCGACTGGTCCGCTGCGCATGACCGGGCGCAGGAGGATCACTCCGCCGCGGGCTCCTGGGTTCACGCGTACCTGCACCGCAAGGAGGGAGATACGGGCAATGCCGCGTATTGGTATGCGCGGGCAGGCCGGCGACCGCCCCCGGCCGGGCTTGATCTCGCGCGCGAGTGGCAGCAGATCGCGCGGGCGCTGGCGGAGCCGTGACCGACCGGCTCCGGCCGCTGGCTCAGCGGGGATCCCCACTGCTCCACCCAAAATCGCTGGAGCGCAGATAGGTTTTGCGCGACTCGCGCAGAATGAAGTCGCCCGCCGCGGCGTCGGTACGCGCCGCGTTGAGGCCCGCTTCGCGCAGGTCGCTCATATTGCGCAGGCGCTCGTCCTCCTCGTACATCGCAACCGCGCGGGCCTCCTTGGTCATCCCGATGATGGGCAGCGTCCAGCGGTTGAGGGCGCGGTCAGCTTCGGTGGAGTAACGTCGCATCGCGATCTCGGCGAGGCCCTTCGGGGTATAAATGTCGCGCTCACGGAACACGGGCGGCTTCTTTTCCTGCACGATATACTTCGGCAGGCGCACGATGGTGTTCTTC
>JBEDEF010000087.1:0-2806 GCA_041175845.1 Verrucomicrobiota bacterium | reverse complement strand
GGCACCCAGATCTGAAACGGGAATGCACCGATCTTGAAGGCGACGCCGGCCAGCACCAGCACGATGCCGAGGCTGGCGAGAAAGTGGTTCGGGTTCGCGGTCAGAAATGCCGCGAGGTCCGCGTAATGGAAGGGGCGCGCCGTGTGGCCCGCGAGCGCCGGGTTGCCCGCCACGCCGTAGAGCAGCGTGATCCCGAACAGGAGCAGGCCCGAGCTCAGCGCGCCCATCAGCACGTACTTGAGGCCCGCCTCGAGCGAGGCCGGGCTGGTGCGGTGGTACGCCACCATCACGTAAAGGGCGATCGTGAGCGTCTCGAGCGTCACGAAGAGCATCAGCAGATGATTCGTCTGCGCCAGCAGCATCATCGCCGCAGTGACGATCAGCAGGAGATGATAGAACTCGACCCGCGGCATCTTCTGGCGGGCCAGGGTCAAGCGCGCGATCACACACGTGAGGAAAGCCGCGATCAGGAAGAAGGCACGCAGGAGCTGTCCGGAGGTGCTGTGGTAGAGGAGCCCGCCGAAGGTCTCCGCCCCGAGCATTCCGGATTCCCAATGGAAGCAGAGGCCCAGCAGGGTGCCGAGGATGCCGGCGCCCGCGAGGTCGGGCAGGACGGCGTGGTGCCGACGCGGGAGGAGGATCTCGAGGGCGAGCAGCAGCAGCGCGACCCCGGCGAGCATCAGCTCAGGGAGAATGGCGCCCCAGAGATTGTTGGCGGCGGCGAGCTTGGCGGCTTCGAGGGTCATCGCGCGGAAGGGGCGGCGGCCGCGGCGGCCGGAGCGGTCAACGCCGCGTGGATCGGATCGGAGATCGCCCGCGGCCAGAAGCCGAGGGCCAACAGGGCCACCAGGAGCACCAGGGCCGGGACGCGCTCGGACCAGCGCAGGTCGACCGGGGGTTGGCGGGCGGACACCTCCTCCATCCGGGGCGTCGCGGGGCCGAAGCAGACCTGAGCCAGCGCGCGCAGACCGTAGATGGCCGAGATGACCACGCCGGCCACCGCCACGGCGGTGATCGCCGGCGAGAACTGCCAGAGAGCCACGAATACCGCGAGCTCACCCCAGAAGTTGGCGAAGCCCGGTAGGCCAATGCCCGCAAAGGTCGCCGCCGCGAGCAAGGCCGCGAGCACGGGCGCGGGCCGGGCGAGGCCGCCCATCTCGTCGAGGGCGAACGTGTGCGTGCGGTGGTGCACGCTGGTCGCGAGCAGGAAGAGGAGGGCGACCGAGAGCCCGTGCGCGACCATCAGGAACACGGCGCCGCCCACCCCAACGGCCGTGCCGGTCGCGATCCCGAGGAACGCGTAGCCCATATGCATCACGGAGCTGTACCCGATCATCTGCTTCAGGTCGCGCTGGGCTACCGTGACAAATCCGATGATCAGCACGTTGCCCAGCACCGCGAGCCAAGCGAGGGGTGAGGCCCACACGGCGTGCCCGGCCGGCAGCAGCGGTACCGCGACCTGGATCAGGGTGTAGAGGCCGAACTTCTTGAGCACCCCCGCGTGCAGCATCGCATTGGAGCTCGGGGCCGCCCCGTACCCGAGCGGCGCCCACGTGTGCAGCGGGAACAGCGACACGAGCACACCCAGCCCCACGAGTAGCAGACCGAACAGGTTGCCCTGGAGCGCCTGGTCCAGCGGGAAGCGTGCGAGATGCTCGCGCAGCACCATCAGATCAAAAGAGTTCGCGCCGCTCCGGGCGTAGATCGCGATCAGCCCGGCGAGGGACAGCATCGCCCCCAGGGTCAGGTAGATCGTCAGCTTCATCGCCGCATACGCGCGGTCCCGACCGCCCCAGACCCCCACCATGATGAAGGTCGGGATGAGCGCGAGTTCGTGGAAGAAGTAGAGGAAAAGCACGTCGACGCTGGCGAACACCCCCATCAGTCCACCCTGCATCACGAGCAGCAGCAGCAGGTACAGCTTCAGTCGCTCCGCCTGCGACTGCAGGGCGTACAACCCCGCCGCAAAGCCCACCACGCCGGCCAGCAGGAAGAGCGGCATCGCAATGCCGTTGAGACCCAGCTTCAGGGAGATGCCGACCGCCTCCAGGCCGGTGGAATACTGGGTCAGGAACGCGTAGCCCGCCACCTTGGGCGAGGCGTCGAAGTGCCACCACGTGTGCAGCGCGAGCAGCAGGGGCACGGCGAACGCCACGTAGGCGAGCCGTACGGACCAGCGCTTCGGCAGGCCGCAGGCGATGACCAGCGCCGACGCCAGCGGGAAGGCGATCGCGGCCAGCAGGGGATCAAAGGGCAGCGTGCGCATCGGTCAGAAGGTCAGGAGACCCGCCGCAAAGGCCCACAAGGCGAGGAGGCCGAGCAGGAACCAGTAGGCGTAGGCGTTGGCGTTGCCGACGTGCAGGGCCCGGGCCCCGAGGCCCAGCAGGCCCACCACTCCGGCGAGGCCGCGGACGATCAGCCCCGCCAGGAAGATCTGCTCCAGGAAGTTCAGCAGCATCGCCAGCCGCTGCTGCACCTTCGCCACGTACGCGCCGTAGGCCCGGTCGAACGAGGCCTGCAGCCCGCCGAGCAGCCCGAAGAGGCCGGGCGCACGCCGCGCCAGCGCGTCCTCGCCCGCCGCGGGATACAGCAGCCACGCGCCAAGGGCACCCGCCACCAGCACTGCCACGCTCGTGAGCAGGATCACCATGTGGTCCGCGCCCTCCGGGTGCACCAGCGAATCCGGACCCAGCACGCCGTCGAAGCGGCCGCCGAGCAGGCCCCCGTAGAACCAGCCGTAGCCGCCGACCACCGACAGCACCGCGAGCAAGATCAACGGCCCGGTCAGCACCAGCCCGCCCTCATG
>JBEDEF010000086.1:0-4740 GCA_041175845.1 Verrucomicrobiota bacterium | reverse complement strand
CCGCGGCCAGCGCGGCGAAGCGGGCGGGGTCCTGCGCGATCACGGGCCAGGTGTTGTAATGCATCGGCACCGCTAGGCGCGGGCGCAGCAGGTCCAGCGCGGCGGCGGCATCCTCCGGGCCCATCGTGTAATTGTCCCCAATCGGTAGCAGCGCGACGTCAATGCCTGCCTTCCCGATCAGCTGCAGGTCGAGGAACAGCGCCGTGTCACCTGCGTGGTACACGGTCTTGCCGTCCGCCTGGATGAGCAGGCCGCAGGGGGAGCCGAGGTAGATGGGGCGCAGGCCCGCCTCGGCGCTCGAGCTGTGGTGGGCAAGCGTCAGCTTCACCCGGCCGAAGGGGAAGTTGAACCCGCCGCCCGGGTTCATCCCGTGAACCTTCGCGCCCTGGGCGGCAAAGTATTCAGCGAGTTCAAAGTTGGCGATGATCGGAGCCCCAAGGCGGCGGGAGAGCGCGAGGGCGTCGCCCGTGTGGTCCTCGTGGCCGTGCGAGAGGAGCAGGTAGTCGCAGGCGATGTCCTCGGCGCGGGCGGCGGCCGCCGGGTTGCCGGTGAGGAATGGATCGAGCAGCAGGCGGGCGCGGCTCGTCTCGAGGAGGAAGCAGGCGTGGCCGAGGAAGGTGAGGCGCATGCGGGGAGTTTGCCCGCTTCCGGCGCGGAAGCCAGTCCGCGCCCGCCACGCCGCCGAGAGTTCCCGGTCAGGCGCCGTCGATCTTGCGGATGCGGGGCAGGTGACGGCCGCCCTCGAACTCGGTCGCGAGCCAGACCCGGACGATGGCCAGTGCCTCCGCCTCGGTCACCGTCCGCTGGCCGAGCGAGAGGACGTTACCGTCGTTGTGCGCGCGGTTCCAGGCGGCGACCTGCTCGTTCCAGCAGAGGCCGCAGCGAACGCCGCGGACGCGATTGGCGACGATGGCTTCACCGTTGCCAGAGCCGCCGAGCACGATGCCGCGCTCGAAATCCCCGCGGGCGACCGCCTCGGCCACCGGGCGGATCCAGTCAGGGTAATCGCACGCCGCGTCCGAGTAGGTCCCGAAATCGCGGACCACGTGGCCTGCAGCGAGGAGCATCGCCTTGATGGCTTCCTTGTAGGCGAAGCCGGCGTGGTCCGAGCCGAGAGCGACGGTGAAGGTTTTCATCAGGTGCCGAGGTATCGCGACCCCCGCCGGCCGGTTCCAGCCGGAAATCGCGGGCGCAGTCCGTGGCGGCCGGGGTCTTCAGGCGGCGGAGGCTGCGGCGGGGTCCGCGGGGCGGACGCGGACTTCCACGACGAGTTCACGCGTCGGAGCGCCGCGGTAAGATCCGCTGAGCGGACGGATGTCGGCGTAATCGCGGCCGACGGCGACCCGCACGTAACGCTCGTCCGCCGGACGGTCGTGGGTGGGGTCGAAGCCGGCCCAGCCGTGGCCCGGGATCCAGGCCTCGATCCAGGCGTGGGAGGCCTCAATCTCGTCGGTTCGGCGGGTGGTGTTAAGGAAGTAACCGCTCACGTAGCGGGCGGGAATGCCGAGGCTGCGGCAGAGGCCGAGGTGGACGTGGGCGAAGTCCTGGCAGACGCCCATCCGCTGGCGCAGGGCGTCGGTCGCGCGGGTGTTCACGCCGGTGGTGTTCGGCCGGTAGGCGAAAGTGCGGTGGAGGTGTGAGCCGAGGCGGCGGACGTCGCCCCAGAGGTCGCCGCGGCCGTCCGCGAGGACGTCGAGCGCCTCCCGCCAGAGCTCCACCTCGAGCGGGACGTAGTGCGAGGCGTGGTAGAACTCGGCCAGCATTTCGCGCTCGGGGGCCGACTCAAGATGGTCCGCGGTCACCGCGGGCACCGGCGGCCGCGCGCCGGCCGGCGCGGTTTCGACGAGCGACTCGGCCTCGATGAGCAGTTCCTCGTGGGGGGGCGTGATCTCGAAGTAGTGCACCGTGTTGCCGTAGAAGTCCGCGTAGGCGCGCGGCTCGGTCGCGGGCGCGAGGCGGAGCGCGAAGTCGAGGCAGCGTTGCCCGGCGTCGTCCAGCGGGCGGAGGCGGGCCTCGTTGAAGCTTTCGCGCGCCTGACCGGCGTAGCGGTAAACGGTACGGTGGGTGACCCGAAGTTGCATGCGGCGGGCGGGACGGCGCCAAAACCTACTGCTGCTGTTGCTGCTGCTCGTCGAGGGCGGATTCCGCGCGATAGAACATCGTGGTCGCGGCCACCTCGTCGCTGATCGCGGCCAGGCCCGCCTGCACTTCGACGAGGAACTCGTGCATCCCGCGGCGCAGGACATCCGCGATGGTGAACGACTGGAGGTCACCCAGCAGGCGGCGCGAGGCGCGGGCCGCGCCGCTGCGGGGGCGGGCGGCGGTCTCCCCGAGGATGCGACGCAGGAACTCGTCCACCTGCCCGGCGCAGAAGTGGAGCGAGCGCGGGAACGAGTCCGAGAAGATGAGAAACTCCGCCGCCTTCCACGGGAGGATCTCGCGGACGTGGTACCGCCGGTAAGCCTCGAGGGCCGACGCGGACCGCAGCACGGCCTGCCACTGCGCGGTATCCAGCGCGCCGCCGACGTCCGTCGCGGCCGGCAGCAGGATGTGGTACTTCATGTCGAGGATGCGGGTGGTTTTGTCCGCGCGCTCGAGGTATTTTCCGAACTGGATGAATTCCCAGCCCTCGCTGCGGGAATAGGTGCAGGCGGTGAGACCTTGGAAGAGATGGGAGGCTCGGGTGATGCGGGCGAAGAACTCCGCCGGGTTGGCCGCCCAGTCGCTCGAGGCGCTGCTCGCCTTGAGTAGCAAGTGGAGCTCGTTGATCGTCTCCCACATCTCCAGCGAGAGCTGGTCGCGGATCATCCGGGCGTTCTCGCGCGCGGCGTAGACGCAGGACAGGATCGAGTCGGGATTGCGGAGGTCGAAGGCGAGGAACTCGGTCACCGCCTGGCCGTCGGGAGCGCCGTGGAGCTGGCCGAAGAGCTCGCGGCCGCCGGTGCTGAGGAGCAGGGCTTCCCAGAGGTTCGGGGACGAGGCGCGCGCGTCGGGCAGGTCGGACACGAACTGGAGGTTCACGTCGAGGAGCCGGGCGACGTTTTCCGCCCGCTCGATGTAGCGGCTCATCCAGTAGAGGGAGTGGGCGACGCGTGAGAGCATCACCGTGGCCTGGGGCCGGAAGAAGGGCGGTTCGCTGGCGGTCATCGTGGCGCCTTAGTTATCTCCCTGCAGGACCCAGGTGTCCTTGGAGCCGCCGCCTTGGGAAGAGTTCACGACGAGGGAGCCGCGGCGGAGGGCGACGCGGGTGAGACCACCCGGAGTGACGGTGGTCTTCTCGCCGCAGATGATGTACGGGCGGAGGTCGATGTGGCGGCCCTCGAGGCGGCCGTCGCACCAGGTAGGCGAGCGGGAGAGCTGGATGGGATCCTGCGCGATGTAGTTGCGCGGCTGAGCGGCGACCTGGGCGCGGAAGCGGGCGCATTCCTCGCGGGTCGCGGCGGGACCGATGAGCATCCCGTAGCCGCCGGCCTCGTTGGCCGCCTTGACCACGAGGCGTTCAATGTTCTCGAGGATGAACTTCCGGTCCATGGGCTCCGCCGCAAGGTAGGTGTTCACGTTGGGCAGGATCGCCTCTTCCCCGAGGTAGTATTTGATCAGGCGGGGCACGTACGCGTAGATCACCTTGTCGTCGGCGACGCCGGTGCCGATCGAGTTGGCGAGGGCCACCCGGCCGGCGCGGTAGGCCTGGATGAGGCCGGGCACGCCCAGCAGCGAGTCCGGGCGGAAGACGGTTGGATCGAGGAAATCGTCATCGATCCGGCGGTAGATGACGTCCACCGGGACGAGGCCGGCGGTGGTGCGCATATGGACCCGGGCGTCGCGCACGACGAGGTCGCGACCCTCGACGATCGGGATGCCCATCTGGCGGGCGAGGAAGCAGTGCTCGAAGTAGGCGCTGTTGTGCACCCCCGGGGTTAGCAGCACGACGTTGGGTTTCTCGGCGGTTTCCGGCGCAAGGTGGAGGAGGGCCTTCAGGAGGTCGTCGGTGTAGCCCTCGACGGGGCGTACGCCGTAGCGGTCAAAGACCTGGGGCAGCGCGCGGCGCATCGCCGAGCGGTTCTCGATCATGTAACTGGCGCCGGAGGGGCAGCGCAGGTTGTCCTCCAGCACCAGGTAATTGCCGGCGGCGTCTCGGATCAGGTCGGTACCGCAGATGTGGACGTAAACGCCGCGGGGCACCGTGAAGTGCATGAACTCCCGTCGGAAGTGCTTCGCGCCGAGGATCAGGGAGGGCGGTACGATGTTGTCCTTCAAGACCTTCTGGTCGTGGTAGAGGTCGTCGAGGAAGAGGTTCAGGGCGGTGACGCGCTGGATCAGCCCGGCCTCGATCCGGCGCCATTCGGCCGCGGGAATGATGCGGGGAATCAGGTCGAAGGGGAAGATGCGTTCGGTGCCCTGGGCGTCGTTGTAGACCGTGAAGGTGACGCCGCGCCGGAGAAAGGCCGCGTCGACGGCGGCGCGGCGGCGGTCGAATTCGGCGGGGGCGAGAGCGGCGAGTCCCTCCGCCAGGCGCTGGTAGTGTTGCCGCACCCGACCGTCCTCCGGCCGAGTGAACATTTCGTCGAAGAAGCCGCTGAGCTCGTAGTCGGTGGGCAACAGGGACATGGCAGGGAGGGTTGCCCTTTCCCTAGCAAGTCCCTTGCCAGCCGCGGGGGAAACGCGCGGGATCGCGCCGCCCGGGATCGCCAGCCCAGCCCCGGTTTCCCGGGGTGAGGCAGATCAAGGCACCTCGTACAG
>JBEDEF010000085.1:0-5761 GCA_041175845.1 Verrucomicrobiota bacterium | reverse complement strand
CCCAGAAGACCCTCTACCGCCTCCGTTCCGGGGACTTCCGTTTTTACTTCGATGTCCAGGGCGAAACGCTCCACGTCGACTACATCCTCCACCGCAACTCCCTCGAGGACTTCCTTCTCCGCAACAAGCTGCCCGTCTCGGAGCAACAGCTAGTGGAGCAGGACTCGAAGTTCTGGAAATACCTCGAGGGGCTCACCAAATGAGGCGTCATCCCCCGGAAGGCCCAGGCAGTGCGGAGGACCCTTACTCGGTCCGGCAGGCCAGCCGCATCTACTTCCTGCCTAACCTGATGACGGCCGGGAACCTGTTCTGTGGGTTCACCGCCATCATCCAGTGCATCCAGGCCCGGCTCGCCGAGACCTCTGCCACTGGCGACTACGCGGGCGCTACGCCCGCCGACCACTACCGCTATGCGGTCTGGTTTATCTTCGGTGCCGCCGCCTTCGACACCCTTGACGGCCGCCTGGCCCGGATGGGCGGCCGGGAATCGCTCTTTGGTGCGGAGTTCGATTCCTTGGCCGATGTCATCTCCTTCGGCATGGCGCCGGCCCTGCTGATGCTTTATTTGATCATCTCGCCCACGCAGGCGCAGGATTATCAGTGGTTCCGCAACATCGGCTGGTTCATCGGGTTCGTTTACCTGCTGTGTGCCGCGATGCGCCTCGCCCGCTTCAACGTCATCACCAACCCACTCCTCCACCCGGGCGTGAAGGATTCCAACCGCGACTTCATCGGGTTGCCAGTACCCGCCGCCGCCTCCACCGTCGCCGCCACGGTACTTTTTCTGCTCAAGCTGGGTGAGGCCGACCGCTCGCTGAAGACGGGCGCGCTCGCGCTCCCCCCACTGATGCTCCTGATCGCGTTCCTAATGATGAGCACAGTCCGCTACCCGAGCGGGAAGAACGTGAACCTCCAGACCAAGACCCGCCTGCGCTCGTTCGTCGCGGTACTCGTCCTGATTGCCCTCATCATCCTGTACAAGGAATTCGCGGCCCTCGGGATCTGCCTGGGGTATGTTTTCTTCGGCATCGGGCGCCATTTGCGGCGCAAATTTGCGGCCCCGACCGCGTCCCTGAATTCCAAGTGAACAACCTGCGGGCACTTTCCGCGCAACTCCGCCCTCGTGAATAAGCGGGTAGTTGCCCGGCTTCGACTGCTGGTTGTTCACGGCCCAAAAAGGCCTTTTTTTCCTCGGTGGAACTCCAATTACTACGCTTGTTCGCAGCCTATATGACTACGGATAGAATTCCTTATTGAACCCCTATTCGTTTGAGCTTTGTTAACTTCCGCGCGTTTCTCCCGCCGCCCCGATGAAATTCAAAATCAACCGCGACCACTTCGCCAACGGCCTTGCCCAGGTGCTCAACGTGGTCGGTTCCAAGGCCACGATGCCGATCCTCAGCAACGTGCTGATCGAGGCGGAAAAGGATCACATCTCGCTGACCACGACCAACCTCGACCTCGGGATCCGCTGCCGCATCAAGGCCGAGATCAAAGACCCGGGCTCAGTCACGCTTCCGGTTAAACGTTTGGCTGGCATCGTCCGGGAATTGCCCAACCTCGACGTCACGTTCGACGGTTCGCCCAATCACCAGGTCAAGCTCACCTCCGGCGGGTCCACGTTCCGGATCATGGGGATCGGTAAGGAGGAGTTCCCGCCGCTGCCCGAGTTTGGCGAGGAGAAGGCCCATAGCCTGGCCCAGACCGAGCTGGCCACGATGCTCCGCAGCGTCGCCTATGCGCAGTCGAATGACGAGTCGCGCTACATCCTCAACGGGGTGTACTTCAACTTTCGGGATGGGCGCCTGTTCTTGGTCGCCACGGATGGCCGCCGCCTCGCGCTCGTGTCGAAGGAAATGGAGATTCCGGCCGACGCCGCCGGCGCGATCATTCTGCCGGCCAAGACGGTGGGCGAACTCACCCGGCTCCTCGACAAGGGCGAGAAGGTCCAAATTAGTTTCAACGATCGTCGTGCCGCCTTCCAGATCGCTACCGACAAGGATGCCAGCGGTCTAGTGGACAACATTTACCTGTACTCGAAGGTGGTCGAGGGGAACTACCCGAATTACCAGCAGGTGATCCCCAAGGAGACGCACCAACGCATCAAGCTGGAGCGGGAACTCCTCCTCCAATGCGTGCATCGTGCCGCCCTGGTTTGCTCCGAAAAAGCCAACTCGGTGAAGATCCGGCTTTCGTCCAACCTGCTGGAGATCACGGCGCAAAGCCCGGATTTCGGCGAGGCCCACGAGTCGATGGCGATCAGCTACAGCGGCCCGGACCTCCAGGTCGCGTTCAACCCGGCCTTCGTAATGGATCCCCTGAAGGCCCTCACGAAGGACGAAGTGTTCTTCGAGGTGAAGGACGAGGTCAGCCCTGGGGTGTTCAAGACCCTCGATAATTTCGTCTGTGTGATCATGCCGGTCCGCCTCAGTTGAGTTTCGACCGCGCTTTGCCCGCCTCCTCGGTCATTTTTGGTGCCGTACTCGCGGCGATGGTGCTGTCCATCGTCCTGATGCAGTTGAACCAGCGGTTGGGTTCGCCGGTACTGCAGATTGTCGACCGCTGGCTGCGCTGGTTGATCTTCTCGGTCGGTGGGGCGCAGATCTGCGTCGAATACGGTCTGATTTACCGGCCGTTCTGGGCCCTCGCGGGAGCTTTCTTCCTGCTCTGGTTTCTAGTGGTGTCGCTGCACGATTGGCTGGCGATTAGCCTGCATAGCCGCAGCGCGCTGCCCCTGTTCCCGCGGTATGCGGTGAACCTCGCGGGAGACGAATGGCCGATCCAACGTCGGCTGCTGCGCCACCGCGAATGGCTCCGGACGCAGGGCTTCCGCCAGGTGCAGGCGATGAAGGCTGAGCTGGCCGAGGGGTTGCACCTGCGGACGTCCGTCTACCAGGACGGCTCCGGCACACTGCGGGTTCAGGCCACCTTTCTCCCGCAAGCCTCCGGTGGGATCACGGCGTGTTACGCGGTCACTTCGCTCACAGAGGACGGGCGGCGTTACCTGACGGACAACCTACATATCCCGTTTGCGGGTTTCTTCCCCGAAAATTGGTACGTGGAGCGTCTACCTTGGCGGCGCTCGCTCCCGGCACTGCTCGCACGCCATCGGCGGCGGCTGGCGCGTGCGGGGGTAACACCGGTGCGGTTCGAGGTGGAGCCTTTGGCCGACCTGAATGCCGCGCAGCGCGAGCTCGACCAGTTGAACACGGAATTGGGTTTCCTGCACCCGCAGGCGCAGCGGGAGGACGAGGGCAAGTTTACAGCCGCAGGCCGCTACCGGGTTTGGAAGGAAATCTGGATGCTGAACTACCTCGGCCGCGCCGCCCGTTACGAGTGATCTCGCTGGACGGGGTGCCGAAGTGTAGTTGGGTCATCGTGCCCCGGTAGCCGCAAAGCGGAACTCATCCGCCCTGCCCATCCCACGGTGATGAGGGCAGTGCGCTACGAACGGCGAAACGCGCTAGCCGCCCGAGGTTTGTATCCCCGGCTACACCAAGCCGTCCTCCGCTAGGCCGGTCGTGGCGGCAGGGGTGGTTCCGCCTCGTAACGCGTCGGATCCGGCAGGCCCGCCTGCGCGAACGCCTCGCGTCGCTCGACGCACGTTCCGCACCGACCGCAATGGATCTCCCGCCCCTGGTAGCACGACCAAGTGCGGGCAAAATCAACGCCTAAACGCCCGCCCAGCGCCGCGATCGCCCCCTTGTCCAGCGCGATGAACGGTCGTAGCAGCGCGATCCCCGCGTAAGTTCCCAGCCGCATCGTCTCGCCCATCGCCCGCATAAACTCCTCGCGGCAGTCCGGATAGATCGCGTGATCGCCCCCGTGGGCCGCGATCACCAGGCCTTCTGCCCCTGCGCTCTCCGCGAACCCGCACGCCACGGACAGCAAAATCGCATTGCGGAACGGCACCACGGTTTGCCGCATCGTCACGTCCGCATAGTGGCCTTCCGGGATCTCCGCTCCCCCCCGAAGCAGCGCCGAGGAGAACAGCCGGGGCAGAAAATCGAGCGTCGCCACCTCATGCCGCACCCCGAGCCGCCGTGCCTGCTCGGCCGCATACGGTAGCTCGCGGGCATTATGCTTCGCCCCGTAGTCGCAGCTCAAGGCTGCCACCACGGTATGCTCCCGCACCGCCCAATGGAGGGCCGTCACGCTGTCCATCCCCCCGGAACAAAGCACGATCACCTTCATCCCCCGGCTATGGCGGCTCCACCGCGGCTTGTCGCCACCGGAATGACCTGCGGCTTGGCATCGCGCCGAGGACGCTCTTAGGGTGCAACCAATGCTGCTGTTTTACGACCCGCGCTGCGCCGAATACGGCTCCGCCCAGCGTCCCGAGCAGCCCGCCCGCGTCCTCCGTTCGGTTGATCACCTCCGCCGCGCTCAGCCCGGCTGGCTCTGGCGGGAACCCGGCGCCGGCACCGCCCCCGACTCCGTCCTGCATTTGGCCCACGTGGAGTCGTTGATCCGGTCCCTCGATGCGGGGCGGGACTTCGATGCCGACACCCCGTGGTTCCCCCGCATCGGCGAGCACGCGCGTCGTGCGGTCGCCGCCGCGATCGAGGCCGCGGAACACGCTCTCACCCAGGGGCCCGGCGCCCCCGCCTTCTCGCTGATGCGACCGCCCGGACATCACGCGACCGACAACCGCGCGATGGGCTTCTGTTACCTGAACCAGGTCGCAATCGCCGCCCTGGTCGCCCAACGCCGTTTCGGGGCCACCCGCGTCGCGGTGTGGGACTTCGATGCCCACCACGGCAACGGCACCGAGGCGATCATGCTCGGCCGCGAGGACCTCTTCTTCGCCTCCGTCCACCAGTTCCCCGGTTATCCCGGTACCGGCACCAAGGATCTCCGTCCCAATGCGCGCAACTGGCCCGTCGCCCCCCACACGCCGCGCCCGGAACATATGGCCGCCCTGCGCGCGTCCCTCGACGCGGTGTTGGCCTTCCGGCCGGACCTGATCCTCGTCTCCGCGGGGTTCGACGCCTACGTGCATGATCCGCTTACGGCGATGACCCTAGAACGCGAGGACTTCGCCACCCTTGGCACCTGGCTGGGGGAAGCGCGCCGGCCGGCCGCCGCGGTGCTGGAGGGCGGCTATCACGAGGACCTCCCGTTGTTGATTGAAGCTTTCCTGGCGGCTTGGGATAAGGCCGCCCAGCCCAGATGATTTCCCGCCTCCTGCCGTCGCCCCTGCGCCGTCTGTTCGGTGCCCCCGCTCTTCCCCCCACGCCTCGTCCCGCCTCGTACCTGCTGCTCGACCAGCCGGGTTCGCTCGGGCCGCTCCTGACGGCGCTTGGCCGCGTCAACGAGGTCTCCCTCGATACCGAGGCGGACAACATGTACTGCTACAAGACGCGGGTCTGCCTGCTGCAGTTCCTCGTCGGGCAGGAAGTCTTTTTGGTGGATGTGCTCGCTCCGGGCCTCGCGCTCAACCCGCTTTGGGAAGCGCTGGCCGACAAACATCTGGTGATGCACGGCAGTGATTTTGATCTCCGACTCCTCCACGATCTCTGCCGCTTCCAACCCCGGAGCCTCTTCGACACGATGCTGGCCGCCCAGCTGCTCGGCCGCGAACGCTTCGGCCTCGCCTCCCTGCTGGAACAGCACTTCGGGGTTGCCCTGGATAAGGACGGCCAGAAGGCCAACTGGTCCAAGCGCCCGATCACCCGCAAGCTGCTCGATTACGCCGCCCTCGACGTCTGGCACCTGCCGGCGCTGCGCGACATCCTGTCCCGGGAGCTGAAGAAGCTGG
>JBEDEF010000084.1:0-4078 GCA_041175845.1 Verrucomicrobiota bacterium | reverse complement strand
CCGCCACGCAGCTAGGCGCCATCGGCGGCGCTGGATTCACCGGCTTCTGCTTCGGCATCATCATCGGCGGCGTGATCGTCGACAAGCTGGGCTACGGCAAGCTGGTTGCCCTCGCCCTCCTCGGCCACGTGCTCTCCGCGGTGGTCACGTTCATGGCCTCCACGCCGCAGAACGCCTACGACTTCCTCTATTGGGGTATGTTCATCTTCGCCTATGCGAACGGCACGCTCGAGGCGGTCGCCAATCCGCTGGTCGCCACCGTCTATCCCCAGAACCGCACCCATTTCCTCAACATCCTCCACGCCTCCTGGCCCCTCGGCATGGTGCTGGGCGCCGTCGCCTCCTACGTGCTCGGCACCGTGATGGGCTTCGGCTGGAAGGGCCAGCTGGCCTTTTACCTCGTCCCCACGATCGCCTACGCGGTGATGTTCATGGGCCAGTCCTTCCCGAAGTCGGAAGCTGCGGCCAAGGGCACCAGCTACGCGGATATGTTCAAGGACGTTGGTATCCTCGGCGCCGCGGTCGCCTGCTACCTGCTCGCCCTGTTCCTCGGCGGCGTCTTCAAGAACCCCACCATCGGCTGGGTCGCCGGCGGCGGCCTCGTGGTGGTGGTCGGACTGCTCACCCGCTTCTCCTTCGGTTCGTTCCTGCTCTTCGTCCTCTTCGTCACCCACGCGATGATCGGCGCCGTCGAGCTCGGCACCGACGGATGGATCGAGGCCATCACGGGCAACCTGTTCACGCCGACGCAGGGCAAGATCCTGTTCATCTGGACCTCCGCCATCATGTTCGGCCTGCGCTTCTGCGCCCACTGGATCGAGACCCGCCTCGGCCTCTCCCCGATCGGCCTGCTACTCACGTCCTCCATCCTCGCGGTGGTCGGCCTCCAAATGGCTTCCGGGATGAACTCCTTCGCCATCGCGTTCATCGCCCTCGGGCTCTACGCCGTCGGCAAGACGTTCTTCTGGCCCACGATGTTGGCGGTCGTCGGTGACCGCTTCCCCCGCTCCGGCGCCGTCGCGATGTCCATCATGGGTGGCATCGGGATGCTCTCCGCCGGCCTGATCGGTGGTCCCGGCCTCGGCTACGCCAAGGACCGCTTCACCGCGGAGAACCTGAAGGCCTCCAACGCCGTGGTCTACGAGGCCAACAAGGCCGCCGCCCCGTCGAAGTTCCTCTTCCTCGATCCCGTGACCGCCGTCGACGGGTCGAAGCTCGAGGCCGCGAAGAAGGCCGGCGACAAGGGCACGCCCGAGCAGAAGGCCATCGTCGCCGCCAACCAGGCCGGTGACCGCGCCACGCTCAAGGCCGACTCCTTCATCCCGCTCACGATGGCCGCGGTCTACCTTCTGCTGATGTTCTACTTCAAGGGCATCGGCGGTTACCGCCCCGTTAAGCTCGAGGAGCAGACCTGAGCCAAGACGCAGGCCCTCCCTTCCAGCCGCTCCCCGTGAGGGGGGCGGCTTTTTTGTGGCCGGAGAATGGCCACAAAAGGCACAAAGGAGCGCTGGGCGCGAACTCGACGTAAGATGGCGTCCAAAGACGCCGCGGAGGTTTCAGGGCGAGCGCTCGGCGGGGAGGGCTCAGGAGTAAGGTCGGGAGGCGGTCGCTCCCATCAGGCTCCGCAGTCGGAAAAGCCTTGGTATGATCTCCCACCTTGGCGGCTCCCGTGATTCAGCCCCGCGGCGTCTAGGGACGCCACGCACGGTCCCGACCGCGAGTTGCCCCGCTGCTCCACTGCCAGGCGCATGAGACCGGATGATCTCGGCCAGGGCTCAGGCCGCGAAGCCGTGCGCCGCCGTCCGGCTTCGGCGCGGGACGAGCACCGTCAGGACTCCGTCCACCAGTTCGGCCTCCATCCGGCTGAAATCGTAGCCCACGCCCAGCCGCAGGCGCAGGAGGTAGTCGCGTTGGGCGGCCTCCAGGTGCAGCGCCTCGAAATTCGGCCGCACGACCCGCTCCTTCCGCGCCAGCACGGTCAGGTCCGCCCCGCGGCCCTCAATCTCCACGGACGAGTCGTCGACGCCCGGGACGTAGACGGTGAGGCGCACGCCCTCCGGGTGCTCCGCGCACTCGTGGACCGGCTGCCGCGGCTGCCGCTCGGGGCGGGCGCTCAGGGCAGGGCGAACACCGGCCCGGGGCCGGACAGAGGTTTCGGTGAGGTTCATGGAGGAAAGGGTGGAAGCGCCTCCCTCGCCGGTCGGAAGACCGTCGGGCTTGGCTCAGGAACTGCGCTTCCAGAGGAAGCTTCAGTGCTGGCGGCCCGGACCGGTCTGTTTGTTTCCGACGGAAACGGTGACCGCGCCCATGCCGCCACGGCGCTGCCACGCCTGCGGGAAGCAGGCGCCGGAGCGGCGGGCGATGGAATGGTGCGAGACGGTCATCCGAGAATGTCGTGACAGAACGAGATGCAGGCCGCGTGCCAAGTCAGAACTGCGATTTTTCGTGAGATTGCACCGCGGTGCCCCCCCCGCCACGGTCCGGGGATGACCCCCGGAACCGACGACGCCACCACCGTGGCCACCCTGAAGGCGCGCGTGCTCGCCTTCGCCCGCGAGCGCGATTGGGAGCAGTTCCACAGCCCCAAGAACCTCAGCATGGCCCTCGCCGCGGAGGCCGGTGAGTTGATGGAGCCCTTCCTCTGGGTCTCGCCCGAGGAGGCCCGGCGCCTCGCCGCCGATCCCGCCCGCCAGCCCCGCATTGCGGACGAACTGGCCGACGTCGTGGTCTACGCCCTCCAATTCGCGAACATGGCCGGCATCGACCTCTCGGCTGCCATCACCGCCAAAATGGCCGCGAACGCCGCCAAATACCCCGTCGAACGCGCCCGCGGGCGCTCCGAAAAGTACACGGAACTCTGATCAGCCGATGGAAGAGGCGGGTGTGCCTCGCGCTCAGCCGCGGCCACCGAAGGTCACGTAGTCGTCCAGGTCGAGCAGATCCGCGAAGCCCTTGATGTCATCCCGGTCTGGAGCCGCCGCCTTGATGGTGGTGGCCATCCATTGGTGGCCATCGCTGCCGCCCGGGCCGTGGCGCATCAGCCAGTCCGACCAGGCCTCGATCTCGGCTGGCAACCGCGCGGTGCGGGCGCGCACCCAGCCCAGCATCTGCGTATCGGATCCCCCCTTGGCGGCCTCCGCGAGGAATGCCTCCGCGTTCAGCCCGGTGAACGCGAAGAACTGCTTGTCGAGGGGGCAGTTGTAAACGTAAGCGCCAACCTTGCCCACGGCACTGGCGCGCGCCTTGTCGAGCAGGCGGGGTAGGTGGGCGTAACCCCCGAGGCGGATCCGCACGCTCCGCGGGGGATGAAGGGTGAGGTCCGGAGCGGAGAGGTTGGTCATCGCAGGATCAGTTGTTGCCGTAGCAGGCGCATGGGCTGCCGCAGGGGGCTGGGGGCGGAGCCGCCCGTTGGGCGATGACGCCGTACCCGCCGGCAATGACCCGCTTCACGCGCTCGCCGGTCTCCGGATGTCGCTGCAACGGGGCATCGTGCATCGACTGGCGCACCTCGAACTGGCGCGGCGCCTGCCCCGGCTGGTCCGGGATGGTCTCGTAAACGTAGGTCGTCATCGTGAAATAGTCTCGCGAGTGAGGCTCTCCCGCAGGCGGGCGCAAGTCTCCGTCAGTTTCAGCCGACCGGGCGGAACGCCTTCATCACCGCCTCGTTGGTCTCCAGCCGCGGGCCCCCGATCAGGTCCAGGCAATAGGGGATCGCCGGAAATACCGCCTCCAGGTTCTCCCGGATCGCCTTGGGCCGCCCCGGCAGGTTCACGATTAGGGTCCGGCCCCGGATGCCCGCCGTCTGCCGCGAGAGGATCGCCGTGGGCACGTAGCGCAGGGATGTCGCGCGCATCAGCTCGCCGAACCCCGGCAGCACCCGGGTGCAGACGGCAAGGGTGGCCTCGGGGGTCACATCCCGCGGCGCGGGACCGGTGCCGCCGGTCGTCACCACGAGGCCGCAGCCCGCCTCATCCGCCATCCGCCGCAACTCCGCCTCAATCACCGGCTGCTCGTCCGGGATCACCTTGTACTCCAGCGTGAACGGCGTCCGCAGCCACTCCCGCAACAGCGCCGCGCA
>JBEDEF010000083.1:0-4889 GCA_041175845.1 Verrucomicrobiota bacterium | reverse complement strand
CGGAGGAACTGCGCGACGCAATGCTGGCAGCCTCAGGCGAGCTGAACCCCGTAATCGGCGGCATCCCCAACCGCCCCGAAATTCACCCGGAAGTGGCGTTGCAGCCCCGCCAGGTGATGGGGACGTTCGCCGCCGCGTGGGTGCCCAACGCGACCCCTGCCGAACGCCACCGCCGCAGCCTCTACGCGCTACGCCTCCGTGGCCTGCCCGACCCGGCGATGGAGGTCTTCAACCAGCCCGGACCCGACTTCTCCTGCGAACGACGCGACGCGGCGACAATCACCCCGCAGGTCTTCAGTCTTTTCAACGGGGCCGCCAGCCACGCCCGCGCGCTCGCCCTCGCCCATCGGGCACTTGGGGAGGCCCCAGACGATGCCGGCGCCGTGGAGCGCTGCTTCGCCCTCGTGCTCGGGCGGGCGCCGACGGCGGCGGAACTCGCGGCCTGCCTGGAACATTGGCACGGCCAGATCCCGCTGACCGCAGTGGCGCCCCCGGCCGTGCGCCCGCCCGCGGAAGTGCGACGCGAGGCCGTCGAGGAGAACACCGGGGAGCGCTTTTTCTTCATGGAGAAGCTGCACGCGGCGGCGGATTTCCAGCCGGATCTCGTGCCAGCGGACGTCCCCGCGCGCACCCGTGCCCTCGCCGACCTCTGCCTCGTATTATTCAATAGCAACGAGTTCACCCACGTGGAGTAAACCCGACGATGAGCGCCTATTTTCCCTGCGCTGGAGCCCGCGCACTGCACGCCCCGACTCGCCGCGACTTCGTCTACGGCCTGGGCGCAAGCCTAGGGAGTGTGGCCTTCAGCGCCCTGCTCGCAGGAGAGGCCGGCGGGCGCGCTGGTCCCCTCGCCCCCCGGCCCGCGCACAGGGCAGCGAAGGCCAAGTCCTGCATCTTTCTGATGATGGAGGGCGGGCCCTCGCACCTCGACACCTTCGATCCCAAGCCCGCGCTGGAGCGCCTGCATCTCAAAGAGTTTGTCCGCGAGGGTCGCCAGAAGTCGGCGATGGAGAGCGGCAAGCGCTACTACGTCCGCAGCCCTTTCCAATTTCGCCAGGCTGGGACCAGCGGAGCCACGATGGCAGAAAACTGGGCCCACCTCGCCGGGGTAGCCGACGACCTCTGCTTCTACCGCGGCTGCCAGGTCGACAGCGTCAACCACCCGACGGCGATGTATCAGATGAACACGGGCAATCGGTTCGGCGGCGATCCGGGGATCGGGGCGTGGGTCACGTATGGCCTGGGTTCGCTGAATCAGAATCTGCCGGGCTTCGTCGTGTTGCCCGAGGTTTCCTACCCGCAGGGCGGCGCGTCCAACTGGGGCAGCGGCTATCTGCCCGCCGTCTATCAAGGCACCCCGCTGCGCGCGAAGGGCGCGCCCATCCTCGACCTCGCCCCGCCGCCCGGCGTCTCCGCGGAGCGCCAGCGCCGCAACCTCGACCTGCTCGCGCGCCTCGATGCCGGGCACGCGGCGCGCCATCCCGGGTCTGACGCCCTCGCGGCGCGGATGGAGAGCTACGAACTGGCTTACCGGATGCAGTTGGAAGTGCCAGGGGTCCTCGATCTGCAGGGCGAGGACGCCGCCACCCAGGAGCTCTACGGCCTAGGGCGCGAACCCACCGACGCCTTCGGTCGGAAATGCCTGCTCGCCCGCCGCCTCGTCGAGCGCGGCGTGCGCTTCGTGCAGCTCTACCACGGCACCTGGGACAGCCACGACTACATCGAGCGCGCCCACGGCAACCTCGTCCGGGCCGTCGATCAGCCCATCGCCGCGCTGATCGCGGACCTGAAGCGCCGCGGATTATTGGAGAGCACCTTGGTCGTTTGGTGTGGCGAGTTCGGTCGCACCCCGGACAACGGCGTGCGCGGCGGCACCGCCTACGGTCGGGACCACAACCCGAAGGCGATGACCATTTGGATGGCGGGCGGCGGCGTGAAGGCCGGCCACACGATCGGCGCCACCGACGAGCTCGGGATGGAGGCGGTGGCTTGCGTGCACCCGGTGCGCGATCTGCACGTGACGTTACTCCACCTGCTGGGCCTCGATGACAACCGCCTCACTTACTACCACGGTGGCCGCTTCAAACAGTTGAGTCAGTTCGGGGGCACGGTCATTCGGGAACTGCTCGCCTGAGCCAGCACCGCGACCGCTGATTCCGCGAGCAAACCGTCTTCCCAGGAGCAGGGTGTTTTGGGGCGGGCAACGGCGGGCGCCGGCCTTAGTCGCGGTAGTTCAGCGGTGGGGCGCGGTCGCCGACCATCGCCTCGTACTTGAAGTCGGCGCCGCGGCGGCGGACCAATTCCGCCTTGGCCTCCGCGAGAACAGCCGGGGTAGTCAGATAATCCAGCATCGCACCGGCCATGGTCTTGGCGGCAACGTTCATCCCCTTAAGCCCGAGCGAGGTCCCGCCGCAGGCCACGGCCTGCCAGCTGTGGCCCGGAGTGCCGGGTGCCCAGGTCGCGGTGCGCACGCCGACCGTGGGGACGGTCCAGCTGACGTCGGCGACATCGGTTGAACCGCCGCCCTCGCGCGGGGGATTCGGGTTGAAGGGGCGAATGAGGGCCGCGGTCTCCGGCGCGGGCGGCTTGCCGAACAAGGAACGGCCGATCTGGAGGGCAAACTCCTTCTCGGCGGGCGTGTAGGTGACGCCGCCGACCGCCTCGAGGTTGGCCTGCATCACGCGGCCGAGGACCTCGTTCGGCAGCAGGTCGTACACCCCGCCGGTGATCTCCCAGTCGACCTTGGTGCCGGTGCCGAGCGCGGCGCCCTGGGCCGCCTGCACGACGCGATCCCAGACGTCACGCACCACCTCGCGGCTAGGACTGCGCACGTAGTAATAGACCTCGGCGAAGGCCGGGACGACATTCGGGGCCTCGCCTCCTTTGGTGATCACGTAATGGAGCCGGGTGAAGTCCGGCACGTGCTCGCGGAGCATGTTCACCATGTGGTTCATCGCCTCGACGCCATCGAGGGCCGAGCGGCCGCGTTCCGGCGCGCTGGCGGCGTGCGACGCGACCCCGCGGAATCGGAACTTGCCGGAGCGGTTGGCGAGCGAGGGCATCATGATCGTCAGGTTCCGGTCGGAAGCATGCCAGTGGACGACGGCGTCGACCCCGTTGAAGAGCCCAGCACGGACCATGTAGACCTTGCCGGAGCCACCCTCCTCGGCGGGCGTGCCGAAGACCCGAACCGTGCCCGGCCGGCCGGTGGCCTTCAGCCACTCCTGCACCGCGATGGCGGCCTGGATGGAGCCCGCGCCGAACAGGTGATGACCGCAGGCGTGGCCCGCGGTGACACCGGGGCGCTCCTTTTTCTCGGGCACGGCCTCCTGCGAGATCCCGGGCAGCGCGTCGAATTCGGCCAACACCCCGATCACGGGGCCGCCCTGGCCCGCGGAGGCCACGAAGGCGGTCGGCATCCCCGCCACCCCGGCCTCGACCTTGAAGCCGGCCTGCCGGAGGCGCTCCTGGAGCAGGCCCGAGCTTTTCTCCTCCCGGTAGCCGATCTCCGCGTAGTCCCAGATCTTCAGCGCGATCGCGTCGAAGTCAGCCTTGGTGGCGTCGATGCGGGAGAACACCTCGGGCTTGGTGGTCTGGCCCGGCAGGAGCACGGGAAGGAGCAGCAAAAAGGCGGCGCGAAGGAGGAGACGCATGGTCATCATCAGGGGGAGTGCTGGACCGCGACCATCGGCAGCCGGGACGGGGACTGCAAGCCACGTCCCGCCGGAGTTTCGCGTTGCGCCGCATCGCGGGCCCCGGACCCTCGGCGGCTGATGCCCGCGACGATCGCCTCCACCCCGTTCGGCACGACCCCGGCCGGCGCCGCCATCACCCTCTTCACCCTGCGCGGCCCCCGGGGCCACGAGGCCGCGCTCTGCAACCACGGGGGAATCCTCGTGCGCTACCTCGCGCCGGATCGCGCCGGGCGGCCGGGGGATATCGTCCTCGGCTACGACCACCTCGCGGACTATCTGCGCTACAACCCGTTCTTCGGCTGCCTGGTCGGCCGCTACGCCAACCGAATCGCTGGCGCCGCCTTCACCCTCGACGGCCGCAGCCACCGATTAGCCGCCAACGATGGTCCCAACTGCCTCCACGGCGGCCGCCGCGGCTTCGACCAGGCCGCCTGGCAAACCGAGGTTATCGCCGGTCCCAACGGACCCGTGCTCCGCCTGACTCACCTCAGTCCCGACGGCGACGAGGGTTTCCCGGGCGCCCTGCGCGTCACGGCCGACCATGAACTGGCGGACGACGGGACCCTGCGTTTCACGCTGACCGCGACCGCCGACGCGCCGACGGTGGTCAACCTGACCCAACACACCTATTTCAACCTCGGGGCTGCGCCGGACATCCTCGCCCACGAGCTCCAGCTCGACGCGGAGCGCTTCCTGCCAGTCGATGCCCATCTGATTCCCACCGGCGAACTACGGCCGGTGGCGGGGACGCCCTTCGATTTCCGCCGGCCCGCACCAATCGGAGCGCGAATCGCTGCGGATGACGAACAACTGCGGCGCGGTCGCGGGTACGACCACACTTACGTGCCGGGCCAACCCGTGGGCATCCTAGCCCGGCACGGGCGGGTGCGCGACCCAGCGAGCGGGCGAACACTGGAAGTCTGGTCCACCGCGCCGGGCGTCCAGTTCTACTCCGGTAACTTTCTCGACGGCCGCGCAACGGGCAAGGGTGGCCGGCCGCACGGGCACCGCGCGGGACTCTGCCTCGAGCCGCAGGCGTTCCCGGATTCGCCGAACCAGTCCGCGTTCCCCTCCTGTGTCCTGCGGCCGGGCGCAACTTACCGCCACGTCATCGAGTACCGGCCGGGCCTGGATTAAGCCGGCCGCGATTTTTCTTCAAAAAGCGCGGGGTGTACGGGAACCTCCCTCCCACCC
>JBEDEF010000082.1:0-7123 GCA_041175845.1 Verrucomicrobiota bacterium | reverse complement strand
GTCCGGGAGACGCTGGAGCAGCCGCTTGCTGCGCTTCCGGCCACGGGTGCTGGTGTTCGCCGGCATCGGCCTTTTCCTCGGGGCCGTCGCGCGGTTTTACCAGCCGGACACCGGCTTCTCGAGCCTCCTATCGATCGGGGACATCCTCAACGACTCAAAGGTGGCGACACTGCGACAGGTGCCGCACCACGTGTACGAGGGCTCCGCCGGCTACGACGGAGCCTATTACGTGCAACTCGCGCTGCATCCGACGCTCGACAACCCGGAGCTGACCAAGGCGATCGATAACCTTCCCTACCGCGCCCGCCGGATGCTGCTCAGCTGGGTGGCGTGGGTCGCGGGTCTGGGACGCCCGGCCTGGATCGTGCAGGCCTACGCGCTGCTCAACGTCGTCAGTTGGCTCGCGCTCGCCATTCTGCTCTGGCGCTGGCTCGCGCCGCCCACGTTCGGCGGCGTCCTCCGCTGGGCGGGCGTGATGTTTTCCCACGGGCTCTGCATGAGCGTCAGCCACGCGCTGGTGGACGGACCGGCTCTGCTGCTGGCGGCCCTCGGGGTCCGCGCCCTCGCCGACGGGCGCCCCCTCCTCGGCGGCGCGGCCCTCGCGCTCGGGGGCCTGGCCAAGGAGACCGGCCTCCTCGCCGCCTCCGGCCTGACCTTCTCGCCGCGCGCGCCCCGGACCTGGGCGCCCGCCGCGGGCCAGGTGCTGCTTGTGAGCGCCCCGCTGCTGCTGTGGATGGCGTACGTCCGGCTGCGGTTCGGACCGGCCGAGGATCCGGGGCTAGGCAACTTCACCCTGCCCCTCGCGGGCCTCGCGGAAAAGTTCGGCGCCATCGCGGGGGACCTCCGCGGCCCCGAGCCCGCCCCGCTCGCGTGGACCTCCCTCGCCGCGATGCTCGGGCTGGTGGTGCAGGCGGCCTTCTTCCTCCTGCGCTGGCGTCCGGACGACCGCTGGTGGCGGGTCGGGGCGACGTTCGCCGGCCTGCTGCTCTTCCTCTCGACCCCGGTCTGGGAAGGCTATCCCGGCGCCGCCACGCGCGTGCTGCTGCCGATGACGCTCGCCTTCAACCTGCTGGTGCCCGCCGGCGCGCGCTGGCTTCCGGTGCTGGTGGCCGGCAACCTCGGCCTGATCGCGGCCGTGCAGGAGTTCCGTCCGCCGGTGGAGTTCCACACCCTGCGCACCGATCCCGCGCTGCAGGGCGCGGTCTGGGCGCGGCCCGGTCCCGGCTGGCACGGCCCGGAGACGCTCGACGGCCACCGCTGGCGCTGGACCGCCGGACGCGCCGAACTGCGCGTGCGCAACGATTCCGCCGGGGAGATCCAGCTCTCGCTGCGAGCCCTCGCCCACCCCGCCGAAGGGGAACGGTCCCTGCGCGTCACCCTCGGGGAACGGCTGCTCTGGGGCGGGCCGCTCGCGGTCCGCGGCCCCACGGAAGTGCGGTTCGGCGCGACGCTGCCGCCGGGGGAGAGTATCCTCGTGTTCAGCACCGACCGGCCGGCGCAGCGGATGGGCACGGATCCCCGTGCGCTCGCCTTCCGGCTCTCGGACGTCGAATTGCTGGCGCGCCCCTGAGCCGGGCGCTCAGGGCAGCTCGTAAAGCTCGACCAGCACCTCGCCCGCCGCACCCTCGGCCCCGCCCACGGCGACGGTGTAACGCCGGCCCGGCGCCACGGTGAGCACCACGGCGGCGTCGCGGCTCCCCGGCGTCAGGGCCGGGGCGCCCGCGCGCGCCATCGCCTCCGCGAGCGCGGGTTCCCAGTCGTCGTTCGCGGCCAGGCGTTCCCCTTCCCCGGTGAAAACCTCGAGCCGCGGATCCGGCAGGACCTCCTCGACGCCGTACGCGGCCAACTGCGGACCAAGCACCCGCACCAACAGGCGCCGGGGCAGGCCGGACCCCATCGCGAAACCGACGATCAAGCCGTGCTCACCCGCATCGGCCCGAGCGCGCGCGGAAAGGTTGACCAGCCGCCCGCCGTGGCCGGCCGCGGCGTCGTACAATTCCGCCAGGACCACGCCCGCCCCGCCACCGTGCATCTGGAAGGTACTCGATCCCGGTCGCACCGCGGCCGAGAGCGCGGCGTCGGCGCTGCCCTCTGGGAGCGGAAACGCGCCCGCCGCGGCGAATTCCCCGGCCAACGCCGGCGACCAGTCGTCGTTGCTGCCGAGCCCCAGACCCTGGCCGTCCCGCGCCTCAAGGCGCGGATCCGGCGCCGCCTCCTCGATGCCAAAGGCCGCGAGCGCGGGCCCCACCGCCCGCACCAGCAACGGCCGCGTCTCCTCCCCGGTGGCCACGACCCCGAGGGTCAGCGACACCTCGGCTGACCGCAGCCACGCGCGCACCGCCACGTTCGTGATCGGCGCGGGCGGCGGCGGAGGAGGCACCAGCGCGACCTCCACCCGGGAACTCTCGGTGCGGCCGAGGGCGTTGCTCACCCGGGCCCAGTAAGCACCCACGTTCGCCGCCGTGACCGCAGGCAACACCAGTTCCGCCCGCGTGGCGCCGGGGACCTCCGCGCCATCCCGGAACCATTGATAGCTGAAGGGCGCCGTGCCCCCGGCCGCGACCGTCAGCGTGACGGGCCGGCCCGCCAGCACGGTCGCCGAACCCGCGGCCGCCGCCTGCACGTTGAAGGGCGCCCGGGGCGGCGCGACGAACTCCAGCTCCCACTCCGAAATGCCGCCGACGTAGAGCCGGGCCCGCGACCCCGCCTCCCGGTCCGTCTCCCCCGGCCCGAGTCCCATCACCTGCGGATAGAAAAAGTACCAGCCCGGGAACTCCGCCTTGTCGATGAGCTTGCGCGGGGTCGTCCAGAGCTCGGGCCGGCTGAGGTCCGGCGAGAACGACACGTAGACACCCTCCTGCGACCAACCCGGCTCTCCCTGGGCCCGGTTCAGGAGCATCACGTACAGGTTGAGCTCGGTGTTCCAGTGGACGGACGGCCCCCAGAACGCGTCCGGATCCCGCATCTGCCACTGGCGCGTCACCGGCAGGATCGGGGTCACCCTGCCGCCGACGCCCGCCTCGTTCCACGCGCCGTCGTGGTACTTCCAGACCTTGCCCACCGGATTGGCCCGGTCCTCCCACGCCATCCGCGCGACGCACACGCCCTGCCCGGCCGCCGGACCCGCATAGTTATCGAAGAAGAAATAGAAGTACTTCCGCTCCCGGTCCGGCAGCACCGAGAAATCCCCGTGGCCGCCCGCGAAATACCCGTTCATCGCCCAACGGTCCGGCGGATCCCCCGCGTCCAGCACGATACCCAGATCACGCAGGGTCCGGCCACCGTCAGTCGAAATCACGGCGCCGATCTTGGGCGCCGTCAGCGTCGAATTGGGAAACATCCCCACCGGCTCCGCGTGGTACCAACCCCACAGCAGATCGTCGGTCTCGGGCCACACGGACTCCAGCCAATGCGGCCACGCGTTGGTCGTCACGAGGTCCACCTCGCGCGTCACCCAGGGACCAAATTGGCTCGCACCCTCGCTCAACCACGGCCGGCCGTGGGAACCAAACCAGAAGAGGCGCCCGTCCCGCCAAAAGGCCGGACTGTTGCTGTCCACCTCCTGCGGCATCTCGACCCGGGGAGCCGGGCGCACGCGCACCTCCTGCGCCAAAAGGACCGCGCACGAAAGTGGTAAGAGCAGCGACCGGAAGCCAAATGCAAGATGACGACACATGTCAGGTGAGGAGACGACCGGAACCTGCCCGGCGTTTCCGGGACAGGCTAAAAAACAAGTGGGGATGATTTTACGTAATCTTTGGAATCAGCGACCTGAGCGCTGTCCTCGATCCCGCCTTTCCGAACGACCCGTTTTTATTTAAAACCTTTATTTTCCAATATTTGAGCGATCTTGGGCGGCGGCGAAGAGGACCCTCGCCCCGGCGCGGGGTTACTCGCCCCCGAAGCGCGCCCTGAAGCGACCGCGGAAGGCTTAACGCCGGCCACGCCGACGATTGAAACTTGGCATCCTCCACCGGCGTGGCCTTTCCTCTGGGACCCCCAGCGAAAGTCCCGCCGTCCTGCCCCAAAAAACCCACCCATGCCCCGCCTCCTGTCCTCCTTCCTCGCCCTTGCTTGCCTCGCCGTTGAGCCGCGCCCCGCCGCCGGCGCCGCGCCGACCGGCGTGATCACCGGTGTCGTGAGCAACGTCGCCACCGGCAACCTCCTCGAAGGCGCGCGCATCGAGGTGCCGCCCCTCGGCCTGTCCACCCTTACGGACCTCACCGGCCGCTACCAACTCAGCGGCGTGCCGCCGGGCACCCATGAGGTGGTCGCCACCTACACCGGGCTTGATCCGCAGCGCCACCCGGTAACGGCCCGGGCCGGCGAACGCGTCACCCGCAACTTCGACCTGACGACGGCGATCTACCAGCTGGATGCCTTTAAGGTCACCGGCGAGCGCGAGGGCGGCGCGGCCGCCATCACGGTGCAGCGCAACGCGGGCAACGTGAAGAACGTCGTCGCGATGGACGCCTTCGGCACGCTCCCGAACATGAGCGCCAGCGAGGTCGCGCTCTTCCTGCCGGGCGTCGCCGGCAACCTCAACGAGGCCGGCCTCGTCGCCGGATTTACCATCCGCGGCATCCAGCCCGGGCTGAACACCGTCACGATGGACGGCGTGCTCCTCACCAGCCGCGATGACGGCATGGGGCGCGCCACGCAGCTGCACGTCTACAACAGCGCGATGTTTGACCAGATGGAGCTCACCAAGGGCCACACGCCCGACAAGAGCGCGGACTCGCTCGGCGGCACCCTCAACCTGAAGAGCCGCTCCCCGCTCGGCATGCGCGAGCAGCGCCGCGTCACCTACAACTTCTCCACCCGATTCGCCCCCTCCTTCACCACGCAGATCCCGCTGCGCGAGGAGCACCGCTACCACCCGCTCTTCAACCTCGGTTACCAGGAGGTGTTCAGCGTCCTCGGCGGCGACCGCAACCTCGGCATCGCGGCCAACCTCTTCTACAGCGAGCACGCGACCGGGTGGTTCCTCTCCAGCCGCGACTTCCAGAACACCGCGGCCTCGCCCGCCTACGTCTGGGACTACCGGACGGTGGACACGTACAACCCGCACACGCAGGTCAGCCTCAACGTGAAGGCCGACTACCGCCTCTCGCCCACCACCAAGCTCACCCTCAACACCCTCGCCAACGACAACAACGAGAAGTTCCGCCGCCGCTACGAGACGCGCGCCTTCACGACGCAGAGCGTCGGCACCACCGGCACCGCCGGCATCCTGCCGGGCTACACCGACCGCATCACGCAGGTCCGCGCCGCGCCCGGCTCGACCATCAGACTGACGATGACCGGACCGAACAACGTCTTCGTGCGGATGCGCAACGTCGACTTCGGGGTCGAGCACGAGTTCGACCGCTGGCAGATCGATTACAAGGCGGGCTTCAACCAGACGCACGTCAACCGCGGCAACGGCAAGGGCGGCGTCCTCGTCAACCAGATCACCGGCGTCGGCTGGATCCTCGACCGCACCCAGTCCGACCTGCACCCCCGCTTCCTCCAGACCGAGGGGCCCGACTTCACCAACCCGGCCAATTACCGCCCCGCCCCGGCGAACGCCCTCACCAACGCCAACGCGGACAACGACCGCGAGGTCGCCGAGCTTCACGCCAACGCGCGCTACCAGCTCCCGCTCCGCTCCCCCGTTTTCCTGAAGACGGGTTTCCAGTGGCGCGAGAACTCCGCCCAGGACCGCGTCCGCGACCGCCGCTGGAACTATGTCGGCACCACCGCCCTCCCCGCCGCGACGGGCCTCGTGATGTACGACCAGCTCAAGACCGGCCGCCGCATTCCCCAGTGGGAATCCTCCGACTTCATCAGCACCCGCACGCCCGCCCGGCCCGAGCTCTGGCAGGAGGACCTCTACTTCTTCGAATCCAACCGCTACGTCGGCCGCCGCGACGTCGCCGAGACCGTGACCTCCGGCTACCTGATGACGCAGGGCCGCACCGGCGCCACGGGCTTCATCGCCGGCGTCCGCGTCGAGCGCACCGAGACCGCCAGCTCCGGCTGGGTGCGGGCGCGTACCGGCAGCACCGCCGCCCAGCAGCGCGCGGACCCCGCCGGATCGGCGCAGCGCGACTACGCCAACACCCGCCGCGAGCTCGCCGGCGAGTACACCAAGGCCTTCCCCAGCCTCCACCTGAACCACGACGTCACGCGCAACCTCAAAGCGCGGCTGAGCTGGTCGACCAGCTTCGGGCGCCCGCCGCTCTCGAACCTGCTGCCCAACGAGACGGTGAATGAACCCGCCCAGACGCTCACCATCAACAACCCCAGCCTGCTGCCCCAGCTGGCCGCGAACTGGGACGCCGCCCTCGAGTATTACTTCGAGCCGGCCGGGGTAATCTCCGCCGGCTGGTTCCACAAGCGGATCCGGGACTACATCATCAACGGCGTGAACGCGGGCACGGTGGGCACCGGCAACGCCAACGGGTTCAACGGCGAGTACGCCGGCTTCACCCTCCTCACCCGCGCGAACGCCGGCACCGCCCTCGTCCGCGGCTGGGAATTCACCTACCAGCAGCAGTTCACCTTCCTGCCCGGCCTGCTCCGCGGCCTCAGCGCCTCGGCGAATTACACCCTCCTCGAGACCAGCGGGGACTTCGGCGGCACCGAGACCCGCCGCACGGGCGACGTCCCCGGCTTCATCCCCCGCACCGGCAACTTCGGGCTCGCGTGGCGCCACCGCAGCTTCGGCGCCCGCGTCGGCGTCAACTACGTCGGCACCTACATCACCAACTTCACCGCGCCCGGCTCGCCCCGGAACCTCTACCGCTTCTCGCGCACGATCACGACCGTCGGCGTCAGCTACCACTACCGGCCCGGCCTCAACCTGACCGTCGACGTCTCGAACCTGTTCAACGAACCGGAGGCCTTCTACCGGGGCTACCGCGACCGGATGCAGTCCACCAACGTCCCGGGCGTGGCCGTCACCGCCGGCCTGAACGGCCGCTTCTAGGCCTGCTCCGACGGCCGCCCCACGGCCCGCGTTCCCCACGCGTTCCGGCTCGCGGCCGGCTCGTCCGAAAATGAGTTGCCCGCAGGGTTGACTCATTCGGCGGCGCTCGGGTACCGAAGACCCCTCCGCGCCTGACCCGCCGGACCACCC
>JBEDEF010000081.1:0-2791 GCA_041175845.1 Verrucomicrobiota bacterium | reverse complement strand
GTGCTGGCCCAGATCGCGGACTTCCAGGCCCGGGAGAAGGAGCTCAAGGGCAAGGTGGCGACGGCGCTGATGTACCCGGCGATCCTGCTGGTGCTGGCCCTCGGCGTACTGATCTTCCTGCTGGTATTCTTCATTCCGCGGTTCCAGCTGGTGTTCCAAGGCTTCAACGCGGAACTCCCCTTGATCACCCAAATGATCGTCGGGGTGAGTGATGCCGTTCGCGGCTACGGACTGTTTTTGGCCGCTGGCCTGGCGGTGGCGGGTATCTCGGCGCGACACTGGTTTCGGTCGCCGCGGGGTCGCCGGGCTTGGGAGGGCTGGATCCTGCGGGTGCCCACCCTGGGCCCGTTGCTGGCGCAGTTCGCAATGGCCCGGTTCTGCCGGATGCTGGGCACCCTGCTGGGTGCGGGGGTACCCTTGATCAGCGCGCTGAACGTCGCCCGACGCTCGATTGGCAACCAAATCCTCGTTGATGCGGTGGCGGATTCGACCGACCGAGTGAAGGAGGGCAAAGCCTTGGGCAAGAGTCTGGCCCAGAATCGTGCCCTGTTCCCGGGGACGATTGTGGAGATGATTTCCGTGGCCGAGGAGAGCGGTAAACTGGACGCCGAGTTGCTGCGGATCGCCAACACGACCGAGGGCGACCTCGACCGCCAGCTCAAGGCGGTCGTGGCGCTGGCGGAGCCGGTGATGCTCTTCGTCATCGCGGCGCTGATCGGCACCATCTTCATCGGGATGGTGATCCCCATCTTTTCGCTGCAGGACCACATCAAATGACCTTCCCTATGACCTCCCGTCACCCCCGTACCCACCGGGGCGCCCGTCGCGGCGCCTTCACCCTCGTTGAACTGCTGCTGGTCCTCGTGATCCTGGGCATCCTCGCGTCCTTGGTGTTGCCGAAGTTCACGGGGCGCACCGAGCAGGCGCGGGTGACTGCGGCGCAGACCCAGATTTCCACCTTCGGCACCGCATTGGACGCCTTTGAGGTGGACACCGGCAGCTATCCGCGGGGCCAAGACGGGCTTAACCAGCTGGTGGCGGCCCCGGCGGATGTGCCCAACTGGCGCGGGCCGTACCTGAAGAGCGAGATTCCGGCGGACCCCTGGGGCCGACCCTACCTCTATGAGTTTCCTGGCCGGGTGAATCCCTCTGGCTACGACCTGCGTTCGGTCGGACCGGATGGCCAGGCGAACACGGCCGACGACATCGTGAATGGCCGCGTGGCCGCGAACTGACCGTCGGCCTGCAGGATGATCGTCGGCCGTCAATCTCCTCTCTCCCCGCCCGGTCGCCGCGCGGGGGGGCACCGCGCCTTCACGCTGGTGGAGCTGATCGTGGTGATGGTCTTGCTCCTGACGGTTGCGTCCTTGGTGGCGCCGCGGATGGCTTCCTTCTTCAAGGGGCGAGCGTTGAGCGGGGAAGCGCAGCGCGTCCTGTCGCTCCTGCACTACGCGCGCAGTCAGGCGACGGCGGAGGCCGTGCCGGTAATGGTTTGGTTTGATCCGGTGCGGTCGACCTACGGCGTGGAGCCCGCGCCAGGATTCAGCGGCTTCGGGGAGGTGCGCCGGCTGGAATTCACCTTGGAGCCGAGCTTGCGCCTGGAGGTGAAGTTGGCGGGCGAGGAGGTGGTTTCGGAGCAGGACGACGAGCGGCTTGGCCTGAGCGCGGACCGGCCGGCGATCCGCTTCAATCCCGATGGCTTTCCTGACCTTGCGGCGCCGCCGCGGGTGGTACTCCGCCAAGACGACGGAGGCGCGCTGGAACTCGCGCTCACGGCTAACCGGCTCGGTTATGAGATCCGAACTCCCGATGCCCGGCCCTGAACGGCGTTGCGCGCGGCGGGCCTTCACCTTGGTGGAGGTCTTGGCTTCCCTGATGCTCATCGCTCTGGTGGTGCCGGTAGCGATGGAGGCGATGGCCGTGGCCAGCCGCGCCGGCGAGCTGGGCCGGCGCAAGGCGGCCGCGGTGCGGGTCGGCGAGCGGGTGCTCGGCGAGCTGCTGGTCGAGGGCCAGCTCGCGACCGGTGCCTCCAGCGGTGTCGCGCAGGAGGGCCCGTTCGAATATCCTTGGACAGTGCGGGTGGAGAACTGGCCTGAGGACGCCCTGCAGCTGGCGACCGTGACCGTGACCTTCTCGTTGCGCGGGACGGCGCAGGAAATCGCGCTGTCCACCCTGCTGCCGGCAGCGGGCGCCGCGGAGAACGCCACCGGAGGGCAGGGCTGATGGGGCGGGCGCGTCCAGGCACGAGCCGCGTCGCCGGGGGCTTCACGCTGCTGGAGCTCCTGATCGGCATTGTGGTGGGGGCGGTCGTACTGATCGTGATCCAGACCAGCTATTTTGGGGCATTGCGGCTCCACCAGACCACCCACACCCGGATTGAAGAGGACCGGCGGGTGCAGCGGGCGGTGAGCATCCTGCGCCGGGATCTGGCCGGATTGATGCTCCCCGGCGGCGAGACCTCCCTGGCGCAGGGCCTGCAGACGAGCCCGTTTTCCGGCTCGATGGCGGATGCGATTGGCGAGCGCGTGACCCCCGATCTGAGCACCAACACGGGGCGCATCGACGGCTGGACGCCATTCGCGGACCAGCAGCGCGTCGCGTACTTCCTCGTGCCTTCCGCCGCGGGCGGGGTGGGTCGCGACCTGGTCCGCGCCGTCACCCGCAACCTGCTTCCGGTGCAGGAGGTGTTGCCGGAAGAGGAATTGGTGCTGGGCGGAGTGGAATCGGCGGGGCTGACCTATTTTGACGGCCTGGGCTGGACGGACACGTGGGATTCGACGGCGACCGAGAC
>JBEDEF010000080.1:0-3442 GCA_041175845.1 Verrucomicrobiota bacterium | reverse complement strand
TGGATGATGGATGCCCTGCTAGGACACCTTTTTGACTACGCACTGCGGTCCTACGCCGGACCCGGGGCGGGTTCGTCCTTGCCGGTGACGCTTGTCGCCTTGGGCGGCTACGGCCGAGAGGAGCTCTCGCCGTGGAGCGACGTCGACGTGATGTTCCTGTGCAGCCCGAAGATCGCTCGAAACGCGGCCCAGCCGCTGAAAGAGCACCTTTCCCAGCAAATTCTCTACCCCCTCTGGGACTGCGGTCTGAAGGTAGGGCACTCGACCCGCACCATCGACGAGGCGGTCGCCGAGGCCCGGCGCAACATGCAGACGAAGACCGCGCTGCTGGAGGCGCGTCGCGTCGCGGGCTCGCAGCAGCTCTTCGACACCTTCAACCAAGCCTATCGCGCCTACTACACCGGGGAAAATCCCAAGGACTACATCGCCGCCCGCCTCGACGATCAGGCTGGCCGGCGCGCGAAGTTCGCCGACACCGTCTTCAATCAGGAACCAGACCTCAAAAACGGCGTCGGCGGGCTACGTGACTTCCAGAGTACCGTGTGGATGGCGCGGGTGCGCCTCGACCTCACGCGGATCGAGGAGCTGGCCGATTTGAACTATGTCCGGGCAGAGGAGGTCGCGGAGTTCCAGAGGGCCTACGACTTCCTCCTGCGGGTCCGCAACGAGCTGCACTTCATCAGCCCACGGGCGACCGACGTCATGAGCCTTGACCAGCAGCCGCGCATCGCGGAGGCGCTCGGCTTCGCCGGTACCGACCCACTCGCGCAGGTTGAGGCCTTCATGCAGGACTACTACCGGGCGGCGCAGACCGTGTTCCGGGTGTCCAAGCTGGTGGAAGACCGCCTTGCCCTCAGCATCGGTCGGGGCGGCGGCGAACGACGCTCTTTCAAGGACACCTTGCTCGCCGCCCGCTTCCAGCGCGCGCGTCGGCTCGACGGCTTCATCGTGCGTGGCCGGGAACTCGCCGCGGACCAGCCGACGGTCTTCCGGGACGACCCAGCCCGTCTCATCCGGGTCTTTCGGCACAGCCAAACGCTCAACGCCCCACCCGACCTACACCTGCGCGAACTAATCCGCGAATCGCTGCCGCTACTCAGTCGCGAGGTGGCGTCCTCCAGCGACGCCACCGTCAGTTTTCGCGCGATTTTGGGCGAGGTTGGTGCGGTCGAGCCGGCGCTGACACGGATGCACGAGCTCGGCGTGCTTGGGCGCCTCGTGCCCGAGTTCGACGGACTCACCTGCCTCGTCCAGCACGAGTACTACCACCGGTACACCGCTGATGTGCACACCCTCAGCGCGATCCGGGAACTCGACCGCATCTTCACCGCGGCGGAACCGATCACCCTCAAGTACCGCGAGGCCCTGCACGAAACCAAGGACCCGGCCCTGCTCTACCTCACCCTCCTCCTCCACGACATCGGCAAGGCAGAGGGCATCCGCGGGCATGCCGAAAGCGGCGTCCGCCTTGCCCTCCCGATTTTGGAGCGATTCGGGGTGGAACCCAATGATCGTGAACTTGTTGCATTCATTATTAAAAATCATCTCGTGATGGCACGCTTCTGGCAGAAGCGGGATGTAGATGACCCAGGGACTGCCGCTGCTTTCGCCGAACTTGTGGGAGACGCCGAACGTCTCCGCCACCTTTACGTCCACACCTTCTGCGACGCCCGAGGCACGGCGGCCGACCTGTGGAACAGCTACAAGGATACGCTACACACCGCCCTCTTTCGTGCCACCTTGGACCGGCTCAAGCTGGGCCAGGAGGCGGACGCTGCCCTGCTCCGGAAAAAAACCATGACCCAACAGCAGCTTATCACCCAGACGATCCCGGGCATCAGCGCCGACGAGATCACTGCCCACTTCGGCCTGCTGCCGGACCGCTACTTCGTCCACACCGACGCCGCGGAGATTGCCCTACACCTGCAGATGGTGAACCGGCTACTCCGCTCGATCACCACCGCAGACTCGGTCGGTTCGCTGCGCCCCGTCATCGAGTGGAAGGACGACCTGAACCGCTCTCTGACCGTGGTCAACGTCGTGACCTGGGATCGGGCGGGCTTATTTTACAAGCTGGCCGGCGCCTTCAGCGTCGCCGGGCTGAACATCCTCGGCGCCAAGGTGATCTCGCGCACCGATCACATCGCGATCGACACCTTTTACGTGGTGGAGCCCGGTCTTGGTCCCGTGCAGAGCGCCCCGGCGCAGGAAAAATTCGCGCGGATCATCGAGGAGGCGCTCATGACAAACCGGGATCTCTTGCCCGACATCCTGGCCCAGGCGCGGAAAATCGCGGCGACTCGCTATCTGCAAGTCTCCTCCGGTGAGGCCCTCCAGAGCTCCTTCCCCCCGACGGTCGATGTTTATCACGAATTATCGATGCAACGCACCATCGTCGAAGTGCAGGCTCGCGATCAGATCGGCCTGCTCTATCGTCTGGCGAAGGCCATCTCCGACCATGGTTTTGATATTACCTTCGCGCGAATCGGTACGGAGCGCGGCGTGGCGATCGACACGTTCTACATCGAAGGCGCGAACCATGAGCCCGTAGTCGGCCCGGAGCGCCTCGAGGCCCTTCGGAGCTCGCTCAACGAGGTCATCGCGGCCCCGGTGACGGCCAGTGCCTGAGCTCGCTGCAGAGTCCCCGCCCCCGGCCGGCCCGCTCGAAGCGCGCCGACTCGCGGCCTTGCACGCCGTCGCGACGCTCGCGGGGCGGGACGTCTCACCGGAGGAGCTGCTGCAGTCCATTCTGGACATCTGCATCGGGACTTTCGCAGCCGATGCTGGAGCGATCGCGCTCCTCAATCCTGAGACCGCTACTTTGGAGACCGCGGCGCAGCGCGGTGACTTCGGCGAGGCTGGCGGCCCCTACTCGCTACCCGCCGGACATGGCGTGACCGGATGGTGCGCCCAAAACCGCCGGGCCCTGCTGGTCCCGGACGTCCGGACTGAGCCCCGCTACATTGCGGCACGTCCCAGCGCACGCTGCGAGCTCGTGGCCCCGCTACTGGATGGTGATTCCCTGATCGGGGTGATCGACCTGGAAAGCGACCGGCCCCGCGGCTTCGAGGCCCCAGATCTTCCTCGTCTCGAGGAACTGGCCACGGAGGCTGCGCGAGTCTTGGCACTCCGTTGGCGGCAGCGACATCTCGAGGGGAAGGCGCGCCAGCTGGAGTCCCTGATCGCCGCGGGCCAGTCTCTCGTCGCGCGGTTAGAGCCGGGCGACTTGTTCCACGCGTTCACGCGCGAGGCACGCAGGATGTTTCCCGACTCCGCCTGCGCTTTGTACCTGCACGACGCCACGCTCGGGGTCCTCCGGCGCGCCTCGCTGGAGGGTGGCGCTTGGGATCCGGAGGCCCCCGCCGAGTTGCCGTTGAAAGATTGTCTCTGTGCCACTGTGATCCAGCGTCAGCGGGCTGTCTGGTTTCCGGAGGTGGCGAAC
>JBEDEF010000079.1:0-6314 GCA_041175845.1 Verrucomicrobiota bacterium | reverse complement strand
GGATACGACCCGGCGGCTTTGCCGGGCGGCGCGGAATTCTTCGTGTTGCGCGGCGGCCTCGCGGCGGCGCGGGAGCGCTTCGCGTCCGGTGGGCCGGCGCGGGTGGCCTTCCTCGGGGGCTCCATCACCGCGATGAGCGGCTGGCGCGAGCGCGTGATGGCCGACCTGCGGCGGCGTTTCCCCCGGACCGAGTTCGACTTCATTGCCGCGGGCATCGGCTCCCTCGGCTCCGTCCCGCACGCCTTCCGGCTCAGCCGCGACGTGCTGGCGCGGGGGCCAGTGGACCTCCTGTTCGTCGAGGCGGCGGTGAACGACGCGACCAACATCCCCGACCAGCCCGTGCGGATGCTACGGGGAATGGAGGGCGTGGTGCGGCAGGCGCGCCTCGCGAATCCGCGTATGGGGATCGTCCACCTGCACTTCGCGATGCCCGAGCACCTCGAAGCGTACCGGGCGGGGCGGGTGCCGGAGGCGATCCGCCAGCACGAGCGCGTGGCCGCGGCCTACGGCAACCCGTCGCTTGACCTCGCGCGTGAGGTGACGGCGCGGATCGACGCCGGTCAGTTTTCCTGGGAAAGGGATTTCCGCAACCTGCACCCGTCCCCCTTCGGCCACGAGGTGTACGCGGCGGCGATCGGGCGGTTGCTGGACGCCGCGTGGGCGGCGGGACGGGAGCCGGGCGCGCCCCCGCCGCTGCCGGCTTCGCCCGTGGATGCGGCGAGCTATTTCCGCGGGCGTCTGATCGACCCCGCGACCGCACGGGTCGCGCGCGGCTTCAGCCTCGACCCCGCGTGGCGGCCGGCGGATGGCAAGCCGGGCCGCGCGGGCTTCATGGGCGTGCCGGCGCTGGTGGGCGCCGGCGCGGGCGCGGAGTTTGAATTCGCCTTCACGGGGACCGCGGCTGGCCTGTTCCTCACTGCGGGACCGGACACCGCGCGCCTGGAGGTGAGCATCGACGGCGGCCCCTTCTCCCCCGTCGATACCTGGACCCGCTGGAGCGCCACCCTGCACCTGCCGTGGGCGCTGATGCTGGCGGACGGGCTCGCGGAGGGGCCGCATCGGTGTCGCGTGCGGGTGGTGGCGCGGCCGGTCGGCGAACCGGGCGGCGAGGCGCTGCGGGTGTTCCACCTACTGGTGAACTGAGGTCGGAAAGCGGGCCGCGGCGGCAAACCGGGATTGCGCCGGGCGCACCGATGGGGCTTTCCTCCTCGGCCGTGACTACCATTACCCGCGCCCCCCTCGCCGCCGCGCTTGCCCTCGTCGGTGCCGCCGTCCTTTCCGCCGGCCAGCCCCGCCCGAACAACGTCGCCCAGCGTTACCAGCAGCTCTGCGCCAGCTGCCATGGAGACAAGTTGCAGGGAGCGCAGGCGGGTTCGTTGCTGGACGATGTGTGGACCGCGGGCGCGGACGACGAGAGCATCGCGCGCAGCATCCGACAGGGCTTTCCCGAGAAGGGGATGCCCGCCTGGGGCAGCGCGATCCCGGAAAAGGAGATCCGCGCGATGGTGATTTACATCCGGGAGCAGCGCGCGTTGCACGCGGCCGGCCAGCTTCAGTTCGCCAAGCCGGCGGACTTCGTGACGGCCCGCAGCCAGTTGCACGAGTACCAGGTGTCGACCTGGGTCGGCGGGATGAAGGAGCCGTACTCGCTCGCGTTCCTGAACCCCGACCTTGCGATCGCGACCGAGAAGCGCGGGCATGCGTTTCTGATTGAGAAGGGCAAGTTGGCGCCGCGGCCCCTGCTCGGACTCCCGGCGGTCGACACCGGTGGCCAAGCCGGCCTCTACGACGTCCTCCCGCACCCGGATTACGCCCGCAACGGCTGGGTGTACTTCGCCTTCAGCGATCCGCAGCGCAACGCCAAGGGTGAGCCGGTGAGCCTGACCCGCGTGGTGCGCGGCAAGATCAAGGACAACGCCCTGATCGAGCAGGAGACCATCTACCAGGCGCGTCCCGAGCACTACTTGAAGGCGGGTGGCGTGCACTTCGGCGGCCGGCTGGCTTTTGACCGCGCCGGCTTCCTCTACCTCACGATCGGCGAGCGCGGCGGCAAGAGCGTGGCTCAGGACCTGGGCCTGCCCATCGGCAAGGTGCATCGCCTCCATGACGACGGGCGCGTGCCGGCGGACAATCCCTTTGCCCAAGACCCCAAGGCCCTCGCCTCCATCTGGAGCTACGGTCACCGCAACCCGCAGGGCCTCGCCATCGAGCCGGGCACCGGCCGCCTCTACAGCACCGAGCACGGCCCGCGCGGCGGCGACGAGCTGAACCTGGTCGAGCGCGGCCGCAACTATGGCTGGCCGGTCATCACCTATGGGATGGAATACAACGGCGACGCCATCACCCAGATCACGAGCCAGGCGGGGATGGAGCAGCCGGTGACCTACTGGGTGCCGTCCCTCGCGGTGTGCGGCATCAGTTTCTACCAGGGCAACTTGTTCCCGCGCTGGAAGGGCCAGCTATTCCTCGCGACCCTCGCGGCGCAGGAGCTGCGCCGGATCGAGCTGCGGGACGGCAAGGTCGTGGCCCAGGAAGTCATCTTCAAGGAGCTCGGCCGCATCCGGCACGTCGTACCTGGGCCGGACGGCGCCCTTTACGCCCTACTGCCGGAGCGCATCGCGCGCATCGCCCCCGCGGCGACCGTAGCCGCGCCCTAAACCCGCCTGCACGCCGGCGGCCAACGCGCCGCCGGTTGACGGGTCCGGCGCGGCGGACACCTTGGGCGCGTGCTCCACGACGCCTTCGCCGGCCTGCAGAAGCTGATGCTGCCCGATCGGTGGCAGGCGCTGGCGTTGCACGGACTGCGCGCGGGGCGGGATGTGATCGTGAGCGCGCCGACCGGGGCGGGAAAGACGTACGTCTTCGAGCGTTGGGTCGAGCAGACCGCGTTCGCGCGGCGCGCCCTCTTCACCGTCCCCACGCGGGCCCTCGCGAACGACAAGTTCGCCGAATGGCGCGCCCGCGGCTGGGAGGTCGGGATCATGACCGGCGACCTGTGCGTGCGGCCAGAGGCCCCGGTGGTGGTCGCAACCCTCGAGGCGGTGCAGGGGCGGATCGTCGACGGCGTGGGTGGGACGGGCGAGGAGCCGTTCCGGCTGCTGGCGGTGGATGAGTACCATTGGCTGGCTGACGCGCACCGCGGGAACCACTACGAGGGGGTGCTGCTGTCCGCGCCGCGGGACCTGCAACTGCTGCTGCTGTCGGGCGCCGTGGCGAACCCGGAGGACGTCGCCGCGTGGTTCCGCCGGCTGGGACGAGAGCCTGAGGTCATCGCCCACCATGAGCGACCGGTCCAGTTGGAGGAGGTCGAGGTGGATGAGCTGGTGCACGGCCTGCCCCGCTGCATCGAGGGCTTCTGGTGCCGGCGGGTGGCGGGCGCGTTGCGCGAGGGCCTGGGGCCGGTGCTGGTCTTCGCGCCGCACCGCGCGGATGCCGAGCGGTTGGCGCGCCAGTTCGCGCGGGAGCTGCCGCTGGCGGATCCGCTGACCCTCACGCCGGAGCAGGAGCAGCTGTGCGGCCCGGTCCTCAGTCGATTGCTGCGGGCACGGGTGGCCTTTCACCACAGCGGCCTGAGTTACGCGCAGCGGGCAGGTGTGATCGAACCGCTCGCCAAGGCCGGCCAACTGCGCGCCGTGGTCGCGACCCTGGGATTGAGTGCGGGCATTAATTTCTCCCTCCGCTCCGTCCTCATCACCGCCGCCGCCTACCGCCACGATCATCTGGAGCGTGAGATCGCGCCGCATGACCTGCTCCAAATGGTGGGGCGGGCCGGGCGCCGCGGCCTCGACGAGGCGGGTTATGTGCTGGTGAGCGCCGGCACGCCGCGGCTGCGCCGGGCCGAGCCGCTGCGCCTGCGTCGCGCTGCGCCCTTGCCGTGGGCGGTGCTCCTGCGGCAGCTCCGCGGTGGCCGCGACGCCGGGGAGCTGGCGCGCACCGCCTCCGCCCGCTTCTTCAGCGAGGAAATCCTGCCCCTCGGGACCGAGCACACCCCGCCCGAGCTCGCGGCGACCCTGCCCTGTGGCGAGCGCACCGACACCGGCCGCGCTCGGCTCGTGCGCCGCGACCGCAACCCGGGTCCCGCCTGTCCCACGTGCCCGCAGCGGGCCGCCTGCCTGGCCCTTTCCCCGGAGCCCACGCTGCTCTGGCAATGGCAGCGCACGGGCGTGCTCGACCGGCAATTGCGCCTGACCGTGCGCGGCGAGATCGTGGCGGGGTTTCTTGGTCCCGAGGGCCTCGCGCTCGCCGCGGCGTTGGAGGATCACCGCTACCCGTTGGATGATCTCCTGTTCGACACGGCGAACCTGTTCGCGGGCGACCGGTTCACCGGCACCAACCCGCGCTGGCTCGGGCGCCTAGCCGAGTCGTGCGGCCGCGCGTACCGTCGCCTCACCATCGAGGGTTGGCTGCGAGAAGGGGTGCCGGTGCAGTACGGTGCGGGCGCGGCGGAGGCCGTCCGCGCGCTTGTCGCCGATGGGGCGCGGAGCCGGGAGGTGCTGGAGGAGGTGGAGACCGCGGGGCGGGGCGACCTCGACCGTCTCCTCACCGAATGGCGGAGCCTGCTGCGGCAGGCGGCCGGGGCGCCGCCGCTCGTGGGCGACGGGCAGGCGATGACCCCGCGGGATCACTTCCTCGCGGAGCGGTGGGATAATTTCCGCGCGCTGGCGCGGTACTGGCTCCGGGAGGCGCGGGCGGACGCGTTGCCGGAGCTGCCGCCACTGACCGCGGACCAGCGGCGGCCGGTGAACCACCGCGTGCTGCGGGCGGCGGTGCGGCCCCCGCCGGGTCGGGTCGGGCTAGCGGTGCGGTAGCCGGTGGCCGGTGGATGGAGGTGGCCCCGGCGGCAGCCGCGGAGCGGGACGGGAAAGCCCTTGGGATGATGGGAAGGTGCCGAAGGCACGGAGGGTTTTGCCGCGTGAATCCGCGGCAACGGCCGCGGCCGCACCATCACCATCCCCGGGCCCCGGCTCAGAACTCGAACGAGTTCGTGATCGTCCACTTGTTCGGCTGCGGGATGCGTGCGCTCGCCACCTGGCCGTTGGGCTGGGCGGTGACGCCGATCAGATCCTCGCTGCCGAAGACATCGCGGATGTTGAGCTGCACGCTCCAGCGCACCTTGTCGGTGAGAAAACGGCGTCCGTAGCGGAACCAGAGGTCATAGTTGATCTGCGCGCTGCCGTAGTAAGGCCGAGTTACATCATAGACCCATGCGCCGGCGGCGTTCTGCTTGGCCGGGAAACCGAGGGCGACGCGGTCCTGCCAGCGGGCGGCGCCGCCTACGCTCCAGCCCTTGAGCGGTCCCGTGCGGAAGTCGTAATTCGTGACGGCATTGAAGCGCCAGCGGCGGAGCTCCTGCACCGGGGAGCCGTTGGCGGCGAGCGCGTTCAGGTAGGGCACGTACATGTTGATGATCGCCAGGTTCCCGAGCTGGGACGTGCCGAACGAGTTGAAATAGATAATGTCCTCGAAGCCCTCCATCTCGCGAAGGTTGGTCGCGAGTTTGCCGTTACCCTCCGTCCAGAGCGGTAGGTTCCGGTTGATGAACTCGGTGAAATCGGCGCCGACATTGGCGCGCTGGGCCTCTTGCCGCGCGGCGTTGAAGGTGATCCGCCAGTGCGGGAGCGGATTGAACGTTCCCTCGAATTCCCAGCCCTCCGAGACCGTGTCCGCGACGTTGCCCACGTTGGGCGGCCGGGTGGCGCTCCAGTTCCCGCCATTCGGCGCCTGGGTGAAATTCCAGGTCTGGGCGAGGAGCGGGTCGACCGGGCGGAGCCATTCCTCTCGCGTGCGCTGCGTGAACCAGAGATTTCGCGCGGTGGTCTCGGCGGCGGTGAGACCCGGGTTGAGGACGTTGGCCTGAGCGGGATTGGTGAGGCTCGCGCGCAGCGGTAGGTAGCGCGGGTCGGAAGGGCTAAAACCAAACCACTTATTAATCAGCACTTCGTTGGTGTTGGACCCGCGCAGACCATTCATCGCGCGGACCACGTCGTTGCCGGGCCAGAACGTATTGTAGAAGGTCGCAGAGTCGTTCGTCTGCGTCGTGCGGTAGCGGTTCACGCGCAGGGTGAACTTCCGCTCGAGCGCCGAGATCGTGACGCCGAGGTCCTTGGTGCGGCCAGCGGGCGGGGCGAACGGGCGGCCGTAGACGTCGGCGATCGTCGACGAGGGACGGAAGTTCCGCGCCTCGTTGTAGGACAGGCTGACGTCGGTGCCGCGGGGCAGGCGGCGGCGGATCCAGTCGGGCGCGTGGAGCACGCCGCTCCAGCTCACGGTGGAGTCCTTGGCGTAGATCGTGGGTTGGGCGGGCAGCGTCCAGG
>JBEDEF010000078.1:0-4214 GCA_041175845.1 Verrucomicrobiota bacterium | reverse complement strand
GTCAGGATCACCTTGGCCAACGCGCCCCCCGGATGCGCCCAGGTGAAACCGGTGATCCTCGTCCAAAGCTCCGCAGCCTCCGCCGGCGCCAGCTCGCGGCCCGGAAACCGGGCCAGCAGTTCCGCCACCAGCGGGGCCAGCGCGGCCTCGGCGGTCCCGAGGCGCACGTAGACCGCAGGCTCGTCGACGGCCGCCTCGAGGGCATCCAGTTCCCAGCGGCCGCCCGCACAGGCCTGCAGGAGCCGGACCTGGTCCGCCGCGTCGCGCGCCGTGAGCCGCAACGTGCAGGTCGCCGCGGGGCGCGGAAAGACTTTGAAGGTGAGCTCCGCCAGCACGCCACAGCAGCCGGCGCTGCCGACGAAAAACTTGGGCAGGTCGAAGCCCGCAGCGTTCTTGACCACTTTGCCGCCCACCCGGAGCAGCCGACCCTCACCATCCACGAAGCGCGCCCCAAGAATAAAATCGCGCACCCCACCGAACCGCCAGCGGCCCGGCCCGGAAAGACCCGCGGCCACCGTACCACCGAGAGTCGCCCCGGCCGCCGCCAACGGCGGATCGAAGGGCAGGTACTGGCCCCGTTCCCCTAGCACCGCAGCCAGCTCCGCGAGAGGCGTACCCGCCCGCGCGGTGAAGGTGAACTCGTCCGGCTCGTACTCGACGATGCCGCGCAGCGCCCGCGTGGACAGCGGCGTGAAGCCGGCGGCCGCCGTCGCCAGCCGCCCCTTAGTGCCCGCGCCCACGGGCAGCACGCGCGGACAAGCGCGAACGGCGGCCGCAAGTTCCTCGAGGGTCGCGGGACTCATTCGCGCGCGATGACGCCTGCCCGCTCCAGCGGGTGCAGGCCGGTTTGGGTCAGGGCGGGCGCAGTCCCGTCCGGAAACATCTTGCCCGGATTGGCGACGCCGGCCGGGTCGAACGCGACGCGCACCCGACGCAGCAGGTCGAGCTCTTCCGGAGGGAACATCACGGGCAGGTAATCACGCTTCTCGACGCCGACGCCGTGCTCGCCGGTGATCGAGCCGCCCATCTCGACGCACATCCGCAAAATGCGGCCGGCCAATTCCTCCGCCCGCCGCAAGCCGTCCGGCTCCCGGCCGTCATAGAGGATGAGCGGGTGCAGATTGCCGTCGCCCGCGTGGAAGACGTTCGCGCAGCGCAGCCCCGTCTCGCGCGACCAAGCTTGGATTCGCCGCAGCGCTTCGCCGAGGCGCCGGCGGGGCACCACGCCATCCTGGACGATGAAGTCCGGGGAAAGCCGGCCGACGGCGCTGAAGGCGCTCTTACGGCCCTTCCAGATGGCGAGCCGCTCGGCCGCGTCGCGGGCCGGCCGTACCTCCACGGGACGGCTGGCCGCGAGGATCGCCTCGAGACGGAGGCGATCGGCCGCCACCACCTCGCGCGGACCCTCGAGCTCGACGATCAGCACGGCCTCGCAGCCCGGCGGGTATTCCGCGTGCACCGCCGCAGTCGCCGCCTGCAACGCGAGTTGTTCCATGATCTCGATCGCCCCGGGCAGCAGGCCGCTCGCGATCACCGCGGCGACCGCATCCCCGGCCTGCTCCAGCGTGGCGTAGCCGGCCAACACGGTGTGAAAGCACTCCGCCCGTGGCAGCAGCTGCAGCGTCACCTCGAGGGCGATGCCGAAGAGGCCCTCGTTACCGACAAATAACCCGGCCCAGTCTGGCCCCACCTGCTCGCGACTGGGTCCACCAAACTCCACCACCTCTCCCGTTGCGAGCACCGCCTTGAGGCCGAGCACGTGATTGGAGGTCATTCCGTACTTCAGGCAATGCGCCCCGCCGGCGTTGAAGGCCACGTTGCCCCCGATGGTGCAGACGGACTGGCTCGACGGGTCGGGCGCGTAATACAGCCCGTACGGTTGTGCCGCGAGGGTGACTGCGAGGTTCACCACGCCGGGCTCGACGACGGCAATCCGCTCAGCCGGATCGAGGCGTAGGATTCGGTTGAGCCGATTGAGGGTGATGACGATGCCACCGGGCACCGGCAGGGCGCCGCCCGACAAACTGGTCCCGCTCCCGCGCGCCACAAAGGGCACCCCGTGCCGGTGGCACCACCGCACGGCGGCGACCACCTCGTCGGCGGTGCGGGGCGCGATCACGGCCGCCGGGCGGGCAGCGAAGGCGGTCAGCCCGTCGCTCTCATACGCCGCCAGCGGCGCCTCGTCGGCCAGCAGGATGCCGGGACCGAGCAGGGCCGCGAGTTCGGCGCGGATCCGGGCAGGGTCAGGCCGGCCGCTCATCCGGGAAAGCGCCACTCAGCGTCCATAGACCACATACCATTTGTCGTCGTAGAGCGGATGCTCCACGAGCGGACGCAGCCCGGCGGCCGCCATCCACTCCCGGGTCTGCTCACGGGTCACCTGCAGCTTGGGATCGTTCTTGTGGGGGCCGAGCTCGGGGTGGAAGTCGATCACGGCGATGCGGCCGTCCGGCCGCAGGTAGCGGGCGAGGCTGCGCAGGTACGTCGCCCGGTCCTCGATGTGATGCAGCACGTCGAAGATGAAGGCCACGTCGACGTCCTTGGCCGGGAGCTGCGGATCGGTGAACGCGCCCAGCACCGGGCGCACGTGGGTGGCCCGGGCCTCTTCCGCCTTGCGGGCGATGTGGTCGACCAAACCCTGGTCGATATCGACCGCATAGACCCGGCCCTGTGGCACCGCGCGCGCGAGGGGCAGCGTGAAGACGCCGGAACCTGCGCCGATGTCCGCCACCACCGCGCCCGGCGCGAGGCCAAGTCGGGCCACGGCCTCGTCGACCTTCAGACGCGCCACGCGGTTCTGGCTGTCGAGCGTTTTGAGCCACTCGGCGGTGGACCGGGCGCCCAGTTGCGCGTGCGCCGGGACCGCGGCGGCCAGGCCCGCGGTGAGGATCACGAGGCGGAGGAAGGTGACGCGGGGCATCCTCTCAAGACCGGGGCGCCGCGGGGGTTTGACAAGGCCGAAAACCGCGAGCTCAGGTGGCTCCCCGGCCGAGCCACCGGTAGAGCGGCCAGCCCGCAACCACCGGAACCAGCCCGACGAGGCTGAGCACGCCCGCGTAGTCGATGGCCGCCTGCAGCATCCACGCGCATGTGAGGCAGAAGAGCAGCGGCAGCAACGGGTAGAGCGGTACCGGGAAAGGCCGCTCGATCCCCTGGTCGCGCGACCGGAGCACGAACAGGGAGATTCCCGTGAGCAGGAAAAAGGCCCAGAAGACGGGCGCCGTGCACTTGAGCAGCGTGTCAAAGCCACCGTGACCCTGCCAGGAGATGGGCCCGAGACCGACCGCGGCGACGGCGCCCCCGACGAGCGCACGGCCGGCCGAGTGCCCCAGCAGGAACACGAGCGTGAGCGTGCATCCGAGCTGCGCGAGCAACGCCGCCAGCGGCACACCGCGACCGGCCGCGCGCCGGGCCAGAAACCGCAGCGCCGGGAAATCCGCGCCCGCACCCGAGTAGATCCGCGCCCCAGTGAGCGTCAGACCGTTCACCGCCCCGAGTGCGGAGATCATCACGAGCACCGACATCACCGCCGCACCCGCCGGGCCAAGCGGACCCTGCAGCACGTCCGCGGCGATCGCCTTCGCCTCGCGCGCCCGGGCGAACCCCAGGCCGTGGAGATAAGCAGCGTTGACCAGCAGGTAGACCAGCGCCACCCCAGCCGTCCCGAGCAGCAGCGCCCGCGGGATGTCGCGCCGCTTGTCGCGCATCTCGGCCACGATGAAGGCCGCATCGTTCCAACCCCCGTAGGTGTAGAGCACAAGGATAAGCGCGAGGCCGAGGCCCGCGCCGGCCGCCGGTGCCGCCGCCGGCGCGGCCGGGGCCTGCGGCCAGCCAACCCCCGCGATCACGATCGCCGCGAGGCCGACGACCTTGAGGGCGGTGAGCACGTTCTGCGTACGGCGGCCGGTCTGCAGCCCCGCGAGGTTGAGCAGGGTCAGCCCGGTGACCGCGGCAGCGGCGAGCCAGGGCGTCGCCCCGGGCCCGAAACCCCACAGCCGCGCCGCGTAGTCTGCGAACACAAAGCCCATCAATCCGATGCTGCCGCTCATCAGCACAACGAGTTGGGACCAGCTAAACAGGAACCCCATGCCCGGGCCAAACGCCCGCCGCAGGAAAAAGTAATCGCCGCCCTCGCGCGGATAGGTGGTCGCGAGTTCCGCGTAGCACAGGGCGCCGACCACGGAGAGCGCCCCGCCGAGGGCCCAGACCAGCAT
>JBEDEF010000077.1:0-8393 GCA_041175845.1 Verrucomicrobiota bacterium | reverse complement strand
GAACGGCTCCTCGGGACGGGCCTCGCCCGACACCTGCAGCCCGTTGAGTCGGTCAAGCTGGTCCCAGCTCCATCTTTGGTCGGCGTAGGCGCGGCGATGCCTCGGGTCGGCGGCGAGCCAGGCGGAAAACGCATCCTGTTCCTCAGGGGTCAGGCCGCGTTCGTGGCGGACCACCCAGGCGGCGGCCTCGGCGTCAGCGCTTCCCGCGGGGCTCCCGCTGGCTTCGGGCAAGCTCATCGGCGGTGGTCCCGGCGTTAACCGAGGAGCCGGAAGAAGTCGGTGCATTTCTGGAGGCCGACCCGGCGGTGGGCCTCGTCGGTGTGTTCGGCGATGCCCAGGCGGGCCGCCAGCGCCTTTTGCGAGAGTCCATCGATCTTACGCATCACCATCACCGCGCGACACCGCTCGGGCAACGACTCGATGGCCTCGAGGAGGAGACCGAGCTCCTCCGCGGCGGCGGCCGACTCGGGCGGGGGCGGCGTCCCGGCCGGAAAGGTGGCAAGCTGTTCCTCCCCCCCTGGTTCCCGGCGCTCGCGCCGCAGGCGCCGCAGCTGGTTGAGGGCGATGTGGCGGGCGCTGACGAAGAGAAACGCGCGGGGGTTGGCGATCGGGCCGTTTGCCTGCACCCGCAACAGCCGCTGATAACTCTCCTGCACGACGTCCTCGAGGTCGGCCAGGCCGGGGAACCGGGCCTGCAGCCAGCCGCGCAGGTCCGCGGCGTGCGGGAGCACCTGCTCGGCAAACCAACGGGCGAGGTCGGGATCGGGCGCGGACACGGGAAAGGGGCGGCCTGACGGTGGCGGGAAAGGCGGGGCGCGGCAACGCCATCCTCAGGGAGGCGCGCACGGAACGGAACCGCCCGCGGGGATTTCCGTTAGCCGCCGGCGTTAATTTTCTCCCGCCGCTAACGGAAATCCGACGCTGCGGGTCCGTTGGGAAGGTTCACCCCGCGTATGCACCCCTCCTCGCGACTCCCGGGCGGCTCGGGCCCGGCCCGGCCATGGTGGCGCCCCTTTGCGCTCCTCGCGCTCGTGGCTGCCACGGTCACCTTCGCCGCCGAGCCGGCGGCAATCGCCTTTGACCTTCCCGCGGGCCCCGCCAGCCAGACGCTCCGGGCCTTTGCGCGCCAGTCCGAGCGCGAAATCATCTTCTCGGCCGAGAACTTGGCGGGGGCGACGACCAACGCGGTCCGGGGGAGCCTGCCCCCCGGCGAGGCCCTCGACCGCATGCTCGCCGGAACCGGACTGGTCATCGGCGTCGACGCCGGCTCCGGCCTTCTCTCCGTGAGTCGGAAGGGCCCGGTCCCCAGTCCGCGCCCGTCGGCGGCGGTGATTCCCGGGCCGGGACGCGAGACGGCGGACGCCGGTCCCGTTCCCCCAGCGGTGGTCCTTTCGCCCTTCGAGGTCTCCTCCAATCGCGATCGCGGCTACCAGGCGCAGACGACGCTCGCCGGGAGCAGGCTGAACTCGAACCTGAAGGACGTGGCCTCGCCCACGTCGGCCTTCACGGAGACCTTCCTGCGCGATCTGGGCCTGACCAACCTCGAGGAGCTCGCCCCCTACATGCTGAGCACGGAACTCGCGTACAACGAGGACATCGGCACCACCCGCCTCGCCGGCAACACGCCTTCCACCGAATCAAGCCGCGGCACCCGGGTCCGCGGACTCAGCGGGGGCACCGTCTCGGTCAACTTCTTCAAGTCCCCTGGCGTCCGTTTCGACACCTTCAACACCGATCGCATCGACCAGTCCCGGGGGCCGAACGCCGTCCTGTTCGGGGTCGGCAATCCCGGGGGCAGCGTGAATGTCTCGACCAAGCGGGCGCAGCCAGGAGAGTCCCGCGGCGCGCTGGCGCTGATCAACCGGTCCTACGGCGGCTGGCGGTACGAGTTCGACTTCAACCAGCCCGTGGTCCGGAACCGGCTGGCGGTGCGGGTCGCCAGCGCCAAGGAGGAAACCCACACGTGGCGCGACTTCGAGTTCGACCAGTCGGAGCGCTTCTACGGGACCCTTCACTGGCGGCCGACGACGCGGACCGAACTCAATGTCGACTTTGAGAAGTCGGACATGGATCGGAAACTGGACGCCCCGTACGTCGCCGGCGACCAGTACACCCTGTGGGCCTCCCGCGGCCGCGCGATCTCCGCCACCCCGGATGCGAACCTCGGGATCGGCCGCCTCGCGACCACCAGCACGCTCGTGTTCGACACCGCCGCCGGGACGCTGGCGGACTGGCGGAACCAGACGGTCTCGCTGCTCCGGACGTCGATCGACGGGCAGGCCGTCGCGCTGCGCGACTTCAGCATCCTGCCGCGCACCACCACGCTGCGTGGCCCGGGCCAGTTCGTGCGGCAGAACTACCACCGGCTCTCCGCCTTTCTCCGGCATTCGTTCACGCCGAGCCTCAGCCTCGAGCTGGCCGCGATGCGCACGGACGAGCATTACAACAACAGCCTGGAGCAGGAGGAGGCGCTCCGGGTGGATCCCAACCCGCGCCTCCCCACCGGCGAGCCCAATCCGAACGCCGGCCGCCCGTACCTCGAAACCACCGTGGCGCGCCGCTTCCGGGATTCACGCACCGATGCCGCGCGCGCCCTGATGGCCTACCGCCACGATGCCGGACGGTGGGGGAAACACACCCTTGCGGGCGCCTTCGAGTCCAATTTCTACAAGGACGCCTTCATCATCGTGCAGGAATTCGTGGTTTCGCCCAACGCCCCGGATCCCTCGCTGCCCGAAAGCCTCCAGAACGCGGTGAACCGGCGGACCTACGTCGACCTGAACGGCCCCGTCAGCCGCATCCGCTACGCCGAGTTGGCGAAGCAGCCGATCCGCGGCCTGCGCGAGCAGGTCTCCGGGCGGGCCTACGACACCGGCTGGGTGCCGGTGAACGCCAACACGCGGCTGAACAGCAACGAGGGCACGACCGCCACGTGGATGCTCCAAAGCCGTTTCCTCGGGGATCGCGTGCACACGATCGTGGGCGGGAGCAGCGACCGGCGTTACGACTTCTTCTCCACCCAGGGCCGCCGCCCGGTGCCCGGCTTCACCCAGGGGGTCCGCTACGCGATCCGCAGCCAAACCCCGGATTTCACCTCGGCGCGCGGGCTCTCCTTCAGCGGCGTGGTGCACGCCACGCCGTGGCTCTCGCTCACCTACAGCCAGGCCCAGAACAGCGCGCTGCCCCCCGTTGCCCTGGTCGACGCTCCCACGGGTGGCGGCCTGCGGGTGCCGACGCCGAAGGGCCGCAGCCGGGACCTCGGCTTCAAGCTCGACCTGCTCCAGCAGCGACTCTTCCTCACCGCGACCTATTTCGAGACCCGCTCGCAGCAGGAGTATGCCGCGACCAGCGCGACGACCTCGGCGATCAACGTGATCTGGGACGGACTCGAGGCCGCCGGCGTGCTCCGCGCCAACAACCTCGCGCTCGGCGACGTGCGCGGCCTCGCGGTCGGCGAGACCTCCGACGGCCGCACCGCGGGGTACGAGGTGGAGCTCACGGCGAACCTGACCCCGACCTGGCGGACCTACCTCAACTTCAGCGACGAGAAGACGGAACGCACGAACCTCGGGCGCGAGGTGCAGGCGTATTTCGCCAATTTCCGGCCGTTCTTCGAGCGGTTCCCGAACGTCCCGGTCGCGGGCGGCGCGGGGACCGTCGCTACCCAGCTGGCGCGGGCGGATGCCGCCGCCTACACCAGCTTCGTGGTGGCCGATGGACGGCGACCGGCGGGCCAGATCCAGCGCAAGGGCAACCTGCGCACGAACTACGAGTTCACCGGGGAACGGCTGAAGGGCTTCTCGGTCGGCGGCGGCCTGCGGTACTTCGGCCGCCCGGTGGTCGGCTACTTCGCGACGGGCACCGCCGCCACGGGCGTGCAGCGGCGCATCCTCGAGGGCCCGGAGCAGGCCTTCGTCGACTTCAGCGCCGGGTACCGCCGCCGACTGGGCGTCCTCCCCGGCCGCCGGCTGCAATGGACCCTCCAGCTCAACGTCAACAATGTGCTCAACCACGACGACCTCGTCCCCGTCCGCAAGGCGAGCGACGGCGAGCTGGTGTTCTACCGCTTCAACGCCCCGCGGTCGTGGATACTGACGAACCGATTCCTGTTCTGACTTGCAGGCGCGAAAACGCTGCTATGGCAACGCACCGTCCTCCGCTGGCCATCCGCTGGGTCCTCTGCGTGAGCGCGCTGATCGCGGCCGCGGCCGCGCTTCCGCCGCAGGCGGCGCTTGCATTGCTCGCCGGTGTTCGTGGCGCCGAGGCGCGAGAGATGGTCACCAATTCCATCGGCATGGCGCTCGTGCGGATTGAGCCGGGTACGTTCAGGATGGGGCAGGACGGACCGCCCTTGATCGACTACCTCGGGCCGAAGCGGATGGGCGAAATGCATAAGGACTCAGGCCGAATCGACTTCGACGAGAAGCCCGCGCATCAGGTCACGATCACGCAACCGTTCCGGATGGGTTTGACCGAGGTTACGGTGGCGCAGTATCGGCAGTTCGATCCCGGCTTCAAGAAGGGCGCCCCGAAGGCGATGCCGGCGGATGACGACGCGGCGACTGGAGTGACGTGGGAGAATGCCGCGGCCTTCTGCGCGTGGCTTTCGAAGAAAGAGGGCAAGCCCTACCGCCTGCCGACCGAGGCGGAGTGGGAATATGCCTGCCGCGCCGGCACGACGACACTCTTCCAAACGGGCGATACGCTGCCGGACGGACATCAGAAGTGGTTCGGTGAGGAAAACTATCGCGGCGTCTACTTTCCATCCGGCCCGATGCCACGCGAGTATGACTGGCGTGGAGCGAGCAAGGCTTCAGCGACGGTTTTGAAGCAGGGCGAGATCCTCGGTCTGGATCATCCGAAGGAAGAGGCGAGCGCCGGGGCTGGCGGAGCGCTGCGCGTCGCGAGAAAGACGCCCAATGCCTGGGGCCTGCACGACATGCAGGGCAATGTCGCCGAGTGGTGCCTCGACTGGTACGGGCCCTATGAGGGCGGCGCGCAGACCGATCCCCTCGGTCGCATTGACGGCGATTGCCGGGTGTTTCGCGGCGGGTTTCACTCCTCAATGATCCGGTTCCTGCGCTCCGCGAATCGCGGTTCATGGGTCCAGAACGCCACCAGTGAGCGCATCGGGTTCCGCATCGTGCAGGGCGACCTGCCGAAGGGGAGGCTGCTGCCGCTGGCGCCGCCGCCGCTGAATGCGCAGAATGTGAATCAGGCTGTGGTCAAGGTACAGATGCCGCCGGCCGACGTGCCGTTCTTCGAGGGGCCTAAACTGTTCGTGCGGATTCCTGCGGGTGCCGTCGGCCCCGTTTTCATCAGCCAGAATCACAGTCCGTCCATCACCGAATGCCCGAACGGAGACCTGCTTGCCGTTTGGTTTTCCACACTCGGAGAGACCGACCTCACCACTTCGAACGCTGCCTCGCGCCTGCGCTTCGGAGGAAAGGAATGGGAGCCCGCCTCGTCCTTCTGGGACGCGCAGGACGTGAACGACCATGCGCCGAAGATCTGGTGGGACGGCGACCGGACGATTTTTCACTTCGTCGAAGCGAGGCAGCACGGCGACAATCTTGTCCGCCGATCGACCGACAACGGCGCAACGTGGTCGAAGCCCGCCGTGCTGCGCCCGCGCGGCGAGCCCGCCAACAATCCCATCCGCACGAAGGACGGGGTCATCGCGATGTCCTATGACAACTCGTCGCTCGTCATCAGTCGCGATCAAGGCCGGACGTGGCAGTCGCGCGGCCGCGACCTCCGTGGCAGTGACGAAGTCCGGCCCGGCCGGAGCGGCCCGTTCATCGCCGGCATCCACGCGCCCATCGTCGAACTCGCCGACGGACGCCTGATGGCGTTCGGCCGCTTCAGCGCAGGTCTGCCTGAGCAGGAGCGTTTTCAGTTCAGGATGCCGGTCAGTTACTCCAGCGATCTCGGCGAGACGTGGCAGTGGGGCATCAGCGAGTTTCCTGTCGTCAGCAACACCCAGAAGCCCGTCATGATCCGGCTGAAAGAGGGGCCGATCCTGTTGTGCTCCTTCACCGACCAGTGGCGTGAGTGGAAGAACCGGAAGGGTCTTGTCTTCAAATCCGCCGGCGGCGACTACACCGGCTACGGGCTCTACGCCGCCGTGAGCTACGATGAGGGCAAGACTTGGCCCGACCGGCGGCTCCTCACCCCCGGTGGACCGGAGCGGCCCGCCGCGCCCGGCACCCATGTGCGGTTTCAGATGAGCGACACCCTTGCGGAACCCACCGGCTACCTCGCCATCACCCAGTCGCGCGACGGCCGCATCCAACTCGTCACGAGTCAGAACCACTACGCCTTCAACCTCGCGTGGTTGCAGCAACTCCCATCCCTGCCGCAGCGATGATGTTCGACCGACACCGCGCGTGGATCGCGCGCCTTGCCCTGCTGTTCGCGACCGGCGGGTTCGCCCGGGCCGAAGTCCGCTTCGCGCCCGTCTTCAACGAGGGTGTGGTGCTGCAGTGTGAGCTGCCGGTCAACGTCTGGGGACGTGCCGAGGCCGGGGCGAGGATCGAGCTGCGCCTGGACGGCCGTTCCCGGGCCGAGGTGGTCGCCGATGCGTCCGGCCGTTGGCGCGCCGTGTTGACGCCGCAGCGCGCGGGAGGAGCGCATGTGCTGGAGGCGGCCTCCGGAGCCTCGGTCGCAAGGGTCTCCGGGGTCTGGTTCGGCGAGGTGTGGCTCGCCTCCGGCCAGTCCAACATGGTGCAGCCGTTGAGGAACTCGGAGGGCGGCGAGGCGCGCCTCGCGCGCTCCCTGCCGGAAATCCGCTTCGCGAGGGTGCCCCAGCGCACCGGATTGCCGGTCGAGCGTGAACTCACGCCCGAGGACCTGGCGTGGCGCGAGTTTGCGCCGCCGCAGAACCAGCAGATCGCCGCCGTCGCCTTTTATTTCGCCGAGCAGCTCCAGTCGGCGCTCGGTCGGCGGGTCGGCATCGTCCAGAGCTCCTCTGGGGGGACGCCGGCGCAGGCTTGGACGCCCCGCTGGGCGCTCGAAGAACAGCCGTCATTGCGCCACTACGCGGATGCGATCCGCGAGGGCCTGGCCGCCGGCAAGTCCAGGGAAGTTTGGCTTCAGGCGGCCGGCGCGCTGCCCCGCTGGAATGCCGCCCTGGCGGCCTGGGAAAAGTCCGGCCAGTCCGGTCCGCGACCTCCCAACCCGGGGCCACCCGACCCCGGTAACCCTTGGCATGCGCAATCCCCAACCGTGCTGTTTGAGAACATGATTGCGCCGATCGTGCCGTTCACGACGCGGGGTGTCATCTGGTACCAAGGGGAGGGCAACGCGGCGAAGCCGGCCGAGTACCGCGTGCTGTTTCCCGCGCTGATCGCCGCGTGGCGTCAGGAATGGGGCCGCGCCGACTGGCCCTTCCTCTTCGTGCAACTCGCCGCCTACGGGGCCCGCAACGGCGACTGGCCGGGGCTGCGCGCCGCCCAGGCCCATGCCCGCGACACCGTGCCGCACACCGGGATGGCACTCGCGATCGACTGCGGGGAGGAAACCCAGATCCACCCGCGCGCTAAGCAGCCGGTGGGTGAGCGTCTCGCACGCCTCGCCTTGGCCCAGGTCTACGGCCGGCCGGAGGTCGTCGCCCGCGGACCGCGGGCCGAGCGCGCGCAGCGCACCGACGGGAGACTCACCGTTCGTTTCGCGCACGCGGCCGGTGGCTTGCAGGCCAGCGATGGTGTCCTCGCGGTGCCCGGCTTCGAGGTTGCGGGCGATGACGGGCGCTTTCGCCCGGTCTCCGCCGAGATCATCTCCGCCGCCGAGCTTCGTCTCGGCGTGGAAAGGGAGGCTTCCGTCACCGCCGTCCGCTACGCCTGGTCCGCGTGGATGGCGCCTCCTTTGACCCTGCGAAACGGCGCCGGCCTGCCCGCGGAGCCGTTCGAGTTGACCGTGAAATGATCACCCTTCACCCATCCAGCGTCGCGTCGCGGCCCTTCGCCCGGAGTCACGACATCCGGATCCTCATCGGGACGGCCCTCCTGGCCCTGAACTCCTGCCTGGGGCCCTCGTTGTCCGCGGCGGACTTTGCCCGTGACATTCGTCCGCTGCTCGAACGGCACTGCGTCGAGTGCCACGGCCCGCGGAAACAGAAGGGCGAGCTGCGGCTCGACGCGAAGACCTTCGCGCTCAAGGGCGGGCACGATGGCCCGGCGGTGGTGGCTGGCCGCCCCGAGGCGTCGACGCTCTTCCGGCGGATCGTCAGCAGCGACGAGGAGGAGCGCATGCCGGCCAAGGGGGAATCGCTTTCCCCGGAGCAGATTGCGGTCGTGAAGGCGTGGATCGAGGCCGGCGCCGACTGGCCGGAGAGCGACGTGGATCGCGCGGCGGCGGCGGATCCGCGCCGGGATCATTGGTCAGTCCAGCCC
>JBEDEF010000076.1:0-2752 GCA_041175845.1 Verrucomicrobiota bacterium | reverse complement strand
CCGTGGTCAACGGGGTCAGCTTGCGCTTCCGCGCCGGAGAGGTCGTCGGCCTGCTCGGACCTAACGGTGCGGGTAAGACCACCACGTTCTACATGATGGTCGGCCTCATCCCGCCGACCCGCGGCTCCGTCCGTCTCGGCGGACTGGACCTCACGCGGCTGCGCATGCACGAGCGGGCCCGCCATGGATTGGGTTACCTGCCACAGGAGGCTTCCGTGTTTCGCAAGCTCACCGTGGAGGAGAACATCCTGGCCATCGTCGAGGCCGTCGGCGTCCCCCGCCGCGAGCGCGCCGCCGCCGTCCAGGCTCATCTGGACGAACTGCACCTCGGGCCTGTCGCCCGCCAGAAGGCCTTCACCCTTTCCGGCGGCGAGCGTCGCCGCCTGGAAATCGCCCGCGCGCTCGTCACCCGGCCCCAGTTCCTGCTGATGGATGAACCCTTTGCCGCCATCGACCCGATTTCGGTCGCCGAGGTGCAGAAGATCATCCTGCAACTCCGCGCCCGCGGCATCGGCGTGGTCATCACCGACCACAACGTCCGCGAGACGCTCCGCATCGTCGACCGCGCCTACCTCATCCACGAGGGCCGCGTGCTCACCGAGGGCACCGGCGATTTCTTGATCCACGACCCGCAGGCGCGGAAGTTCTACCTCGGCGAAGGCTTCAACCTCTGATTGCCCATGCAGAAATCCGTCCACGGGATCACGGTCGCCCACTTCCTCGAGACGTACCGCGACAAGCTGAAGCTCGAGCTGCTGGTGGGCGCCGAGGGCCTTCACCGGCTCATCCTCGAGGGCACGATCAACCGGCCGGCGCTCGCCCTCACCGGGTTTTTCAAATATTTCGCGCACAAACGCATCCAGATCTTCGGCGCGGCGGAGATGACCTACCTCAAGACCCTCTCGCACACCCGCCAAGTGGAGGTGCTCGAACAGATGGTCCGCCGGGGCATTCCCTGCCTGGTCCTCACTCGGAACTATCAGCCCACCCCGGCGCTGCGCAGCGTCGCGGCCCGGATGAACCTGCCTCTCCTCCGCAGCCCCATCATCACCAAGAATTGGGTCAACCTTGCCACGCTCGCGGTCGACAACGAATTCGCACCGCAGGGTTCGGAACACGCCACCACCCTCGACGTCCGCGGCATCGGCGTGATGCTCCGCGGCGACTCTGGCATCGGTAAGAGCGAGTGTGCCCTCGCCCTGATCGAACGCGGCCACTCGCTGGTCGCCGACGACCTCACGATCATCCGCCTCCTCGACGAGCGCGAACTGATGGCCTCCAGCCGGCCACTGAACCGCGGGTACATGGAGTGCCGCGGCATCGGCATCATCAACATCGCCGAGATGTTCGGCGTAAAATCCGTCCGCCGCGAGAAGCGCATCGACCTCGTCGTCACCCTCCGCGAGTGGACGCCCGACGTGATCGAGGAACGAACCGGACTGGAGGAGAACTTCTACCGCGTCCTCGGGATGGACGTCGCGCACATCGAGATCTACGTGCGCCCCGGCCGTGACATCGCCCGGCTCGTCGAGGTCGCCGCCCTCACTCACGCCCTCAAGCTGATGGGCCACGATCCCGCGAAGGACTTCAACGACCGCCTCATCGCCTTCATGCGCGACCAGGGCCGGCAGCCCGCCCCCACCCGGATCCGGCCGGTCGTGCGCGCCGGCGGCAGCACCTGAGCGGCCTCCCGCCCGCACTCGGGGCTCGCCGGCCCGATCCGACCGCCTAGCGTTCCCGGCGATGCCCAATCCTCCCGCCCGTCCCGACGGCCGCGCCGCCGATCAGCTGCGCCCCATCTCCTTCACCGCCGACTTCGCCCCGCACGCCACGGGCTCCGTGCTCGTCAGCTTCGGCCACACCCGCGTCATCTGCGCCGCCACCATCGAGCCGGGCGTGCCCCTCTGGATGAAGCAGCAGAAGGTCCCCGGCGGCTGGCTCACCGCCGAGTACTCGATGCTCCCCTACTCGACCCACGAGCGGAAGGCGCGCGACATCTCCCGCGGCAAGCTCGACGGCCGTACCGTCGAGATCCAGCGCCTCATCGGCCGCTCCCTCCGCGCCGTCATCGACCTCGGGAAACTCGGCGCCAACACCCTCTGGCTCGACTGCGATGTCCTCCAGGCGGACGGCGGCACCCGCACCGCGGCCATCACCGGCGCCTACGTCGCCGCCCGCCTCGCCGTGCAGCGGCTGCTGGACGAGAAGCGCCTCGCCGAGAACCCGCTCACCGACTCCGTCGCCGCCGTGAGCGTCGGCCTCTGCGCTAGCCAAGAGGTGCTCGATCTCGCCTATCTCGAGGACAAGGACGCCGCCGTCGACTTCAATGTCGTCGCCACCGGCCGCGGGCAGTTCGTTGAGGTGCAGGGCTCCGGCGAGGAGGCGACGTTCTCCCCGGAACAGCTCGCCAGCCTGATCACCCTCGCCCAACGCGGCCTCCGCGAGGTGAGCCGCGTCCAGACCGCCTTCCTCACCCAACGCTTGCTCGCGCCCACCCCCCGCGGCGCCGGCCTCGCCTGAAATTTTCAGGAAAGTTCATTTTGACTCGCGGGGCACGGCGCAGACGCTCCGCCAGACCCCTATGCCTGAAGTCCGTCTGCCCGCCTTCCGCGCGGTCCTGCATCCCGTCTCTCCGTTCCCCGGCGAAGTCGCCGCTGCCACCGAACTGGCACGCCTCGCGGGGCTGACGCCCACGCCAGCGGCCGCACCCGGGGGTGGACTGGCGGTGGCGCTGGCCGCGCGGGGCTGGCAC
>JBEDEF010000075.1:0-7496 GCA_041175845.1 Verrucomicrobiota bacterium | reverse complement strand
CTTGAATTTCGATCCCGAGCAGGCGCAGGAGATCGAGCAGCGGATGGCAACCTGGCTGGAGGTGCGGCGGCGCCATGGTGGCGACTTGGCGGCGGTGTTGGCTGCGCGCGAGGAGATGCGGCAGCGCCTGGAGGTGCAGGGGGATGTTGAGGGGGTGTTAGGGCGTCTCGAGCGCGAGGTGGCCGAGGCCCTGCAGGTGGCCCGTCGGCGCGCGCAAGCGCTGCGGGTCCGAAGGGAAAAGGCTGCCCGGGAGTTAGCCCGGACGGCCGGCCGCGCCATCACCCGACTGGGGTTCGCCAAGGCGGATTTCCAAGTGCGGGTCACGGCCTTGCCGGAGCTCGGCCCCGCGGGGGACTCCGGCGCCGAATTTCTGTTCTCCCCGAACGTCGGCGAGGCCCCGCTGCCCCTCAGCCGCATCGCTTCCAGTGGCGAGTTGGCCCGGGTGATGCTTGCCCTGAAGACGGTGCTGGCGGATCTGGACGGCGTGCCGCTGCTGGTCTTCGACGAGGTGGACGCCAACGTCGGCGGCGAGATCGGCAAGGTGGTGGGCGAGAATATGGCGGGCATCGCCCGCGCGCATCAGGTGCTGTGCGTGACCCACCTGCCGCAGGTGGCCGCGCAGGCGGCGGTACATCTGGTGGTGACCAAGGACCAGAGTGGGGAGCGCGCCGTGGTCCGCATCGAGGCGATCCACGACAGCCGGAAGGCGCGGGTGACGGAACTCGCGCGGATGCTTGGGGACCGACAGGCGCGCAGCGCCCAGCGGCACGCGGAGGAATTGCTGGGCGGCTGAGATCGCCGGGCGCCGGAGCGCGCTCAGCGGAGACTAGTCGGCGAGGCGGAGCCCCGGTGCCGCCACCAGAGCCACCGCGCCATCGCGGGCATCACCAGGATGGCCCCGGCCATGTTGACCGTGAACATGAAGGTCAGCAGGAGGCCCATGTCCGCCTGGAACTTGAGGTCGGAAAACACCCAGGTGCTCACGCCGATCGCGAGCGTTAACCCCGTGAACACCACGGCGGCGCCGGCGTCCTTCAACCCGCAGAAGAGAGCATCCTCGAACCGGGCCCCCGCCTTCAGTTCGGCGTGCAGGCGCGCGAAGATATAGATACCGTAGTCGACGCCGATCCCGGCCCCGAGGGCCACGACAGGAAGGGTTGATGGCTTCAGGCCGATGTCGAGGGCCACCATCACCCCGTAGCCGAGGTAGCTGACGATCGCGAGCGGGGTCACGATGCAGAGGGCCGCGCGGACTGAGCGGAAGGCGATGAGACAGAGCGCGATGACCGAGCCGAAGACCCAGTAAAGGATGGGCTTCTCGGCGGCGGCGACGACCTCGTTGGTGGCGGCCATGACCCCGGCGTTGCCGCTGGCGAGGCGGAACACCGCCTGCGGCGAATCGTGCTGCGCGGCGAATTCCCGCACCGCCGCGGTCACCGCGGTGAGCGTTTCCGCGCGGTGGTCGCGCAGGAAGATCAGGACGGGTAGCACCGAGGAGTTGGCGTTCAGGAGTCCCGTGGAGGTCTCGACGGGCGCGACGGCTTGGGCGAGGGCGTCCCGGTTGCGGGGTAAAATTCGCCACTTGAGGGAACCCTCGCAGAACCCCGCGTTCACGCCCTTGGCCACCCCTGCCAGCGACACGACGGATTGCACGCCCGGGAGTTCCCGCATCCGTCCCTCAAACTCATCGAGCAGCGTCATCACCCCGTGATCGACCCCGGCATCGGGCACGGTCTCCACGATCACGCTCAGCAGGTCCACCCCGATGGAAAACTTGCTCGTGATCAGCTGGCTGTCGCGGTTGTAGCGTGAGTCCGGCCGGAGTTCAGGCACGCCGGCCTGGGTGTCGCCGATGCGCACCTCCTTGGAGAAGTGCACGGCCCATGCGCCGATCGCGAGGCTGACCAGCGCGACGGCGGCCGCGGGACCTGGGGTCAGGACGCGCGCGAGCCGTCCCCAGGTCGCCTCGCCGCGCTGACGCCGGGCGGCCACCCACTCGGCGTAGGACGGCGGCAGGCGGAGGTACGACAGCAGCAGGGGCAGCAGGAAGAAATTCGTCAGCGTGATCACGCTCACCCCGAGGCTCGCGATGAGCGCGAGTTCCTGGATGGTCGGGATCGGGATCACCATGATGGTGAAGAATCCGATGGTGTCCGTGAGCAGGGCGACGATGCCCGGTCCGATCAGCTGGCGGAAGGCTGCGCGCGCGGCGGCGGGGCCGTCCTGACCCTTGAACACCTCGTTGCGGAAGGTGCAGATCTTCTGCACACCGTGACTCACCCCGATCGCGAAGACCAGGAACGGCACGAGGATTGAGAACAGGTCTACCCCCAGGCCCAAGGCCGCGACGATCCCGAGTTGCCAGATGACCGCCACGAGAGAGCAAACGATGGGTGCCGCGGCGAGTTTCCAGCGGCCGGCGTAGTTCCAGACCAGCAGCATCGTCACGACCAGGGCGGCGGCGAACATCAGGCGGATGTTGTCCGCCGCGGCGGTGACGTCCCCGACGATCTGCGCGAACCCGATGATGTGCACGGTGACCCGCCCGTCGGTGGCAGTAGCCACGCCCGCGCGGATGCGCTCCAACCCGGCGGCCACCGCCGCGTAATCGACGCGTTTCCCGTTCGCCGGGTTGGTCTCGAGCAGCTGGGCGCTGACGACCGCGGCGGAGAAATCGTGGGCCACCAGCTGCCCCAGACGACCGGACTTGAAAATATTCTCGCGCACGCGGGCGAAGGCGGCCGGCGTAGGCTGGAAGTCGGCCGGGATCACGTTCCCGCCCGCGAAGCCGTCCTCGATCACCTCGATGAACCGGACGTTCGGCGTGAAGAGGGACTGCACCTGCGGCCGGTCGACCGCGGGCAGGAAGGTGACCTCGTCCGTGACCTTCCGCAGCTGGGCAAAGAACTCGGGGTTGAAGATGTCCCCCTCGCGGGCGACGAGGGCGACCAGAATCCGGTTGGCGCCTCCGAAGGCCGCCTGGTGCTTGACGAACGTCTGGATGTAAGGGTGGCCGCGGGGCAGCGACTTGTCGAAGCTGGCGTCGACGCGGACGCTGAGCGCCGCCCAGAGCATCACGGCGGTCAAAGCCGTGAAGAGGACCATCAGCGGCGTCCGGTGCCGGAACATCCACACCGTGAAACGATCGAGGCGCGAGGGGCCCGGGGTCATGGCAGGGTCACGGGCGCGGCTCCCGCCTCACCGAGGGCGAGGATGCTGCCGTCGGGCAGTTCGAGGAGTTCGGCCACGGCGGTCGTCGGAGCCTCGGGCAGGAGACTGAAGGTGCGCCCGTAGTCGCGGCTGATGGCCAGTGCCCGGGGAGGCCCGCCGATCAGGATGAGATTCGAACGTAGGCGAAGCGCCGTGGCGAGCAGCCCGACGACCGGAGGGGAGATCTCCTGCCACGAGTCACCCTCGTCGACGGAACGGTACAGGTGCCCCCGCAGCCCGTGGGCGATCAGGGTGCGGCGGTCGAGCGGAAGGATCCCGTGAAACGAGCCCTCGTAGGGAGCCCGGAGCGGGGTCCAGTTCAACCCCTCGTCCCGCGAACGCAGGAGGGTGCCTGCTTCGCCAGCCAAGAACAGCGTGCCTGCGGCGCTGCGGCTGATCCGGTTGAGATGGGCGTCCCCGTCCCGCACCTGACGGCGTTCCCACGTGGCGCCCCCGTCTCGCGTGGAAAGGTAAAGCCCGTAGGCTCCGACTGCGATCGCGTGGCGGGCGTCGAGCGCGAGCACGTCGAGGAACGAGTCCTGGAGGTTTTCCCCCTGGTACTGGCGGGTCCACGTGACGCCGCCATCCCGTGTGCCGAGCACAACGGCGTCGTGTCCGACGGCCCAACCGATCCCGGGCGCGCCCTCGACGGTGGATGGCACGAGGGCAACGCCGGTGAGGGTGGCCCGGGTGGGGGAGTCGACCTGTCGCCAGCCAGCGTTGGGCGCGCGGGACACCCAAATGCCACCGCGTTCCCCGACCACAATGGCCAGGGACCCGATGACCGCGCCGTCGAGCAGCAGGCCCCGGGGAAGGGAAGGCTCCCCGGCGGCCAGGACTGCGGGGAGCAGGCAGGCGGCGAGGCGGGCCGCGAGGGGAGCGCGGGAAGCCATCCCGGCGTCAGCGGACGCCGTCGCGCCGCAGGGCCTCGGGATTGAAGTCGGCCGGAGTGCGCTTGATCCCAAAATCGTACATCCGGTTCTCGTTATCGAGCCCGATGGCGAGGTACCGGCCGTTCTGCAGGTCGTGGTGGACCTCCAGGGTACTCCAGAAGGCCTGGACGTCGTAGTAGTTGATGCAATGAGCCTCCGACACGCGCCAGAGCTGGCCGCGGCCATCGTATTGGTCGGCAGCGAGGATCTGCCAGGAATCCTCGTCGAGGTAGAAGGTGCGCCGGCTGTACAGGTGGGAAGTGCCGGGCTTGAGCTTGGCTTCAATGACCCAGACGCGATGGAGCTCGTAGCGGGCGAGTTCCGGGTTGATGTGCAGGGGCTTGAGGATCTCTCCGACCTTCACGCCCTTGGCGTGGAGCTTGTAGGAATTGTACGGGACGAGCATCTCCTTCTTGCCGACCAAGGTCCATTCGTAGCGGTCGGGCGCGCCGTTGAACATGTCGAACTGGTCGCTGGTGCGCTGGCCGTCCGCGGCCGTGCCCGGGTTGTCGTAGGCCACATTGGGCGCGCGGGTCACGCGGCGGCGGCCAGCATTGTACACCCAGGCCCGGCGGGGCTCCTTGACCTGGTCCATCGTCTCCTGGGCGAGGAGGATGGTGCCGGCGAGGCGGGCCGGAGCGGTGACGGCCTGCTTGAAGTAGATCAGGGTGTTGGAGGACTCGAGTTCCTTGGTGGTGATGTCGGGGCGGGTGTAGTTGAAGAGGAACTCGTCCTCGAACTTCACGAGCTGGAAGCCGCCGCCGCGCTCGACCGCCGCCTGGTCGATGTACCGGGTCGCGGCGACCCCACGGAAGCGGGTGAGGGAGTTCCAGAGCACCTCGAGCCCGTTCTGCGGGAGGGGGAACGGCACGCCGACCGTCGCCCCGGCGATGCCATTGCCACCCGCGACGAGGGTGGCGCTGGTCGCGTTCCGGCGGGTCGCGTCATAGACCCGCTGCGGGTTGGAGGCGCTCCGGCGGGTGGGGTAGACGACCAGCTTGTAGGTCGGGTGGGCCTGGAGCAGCGCCAGCTGGCCGGGGGTGAGTTGCGCCTGATACTGGGCCGCGTTGGCCGCCGTCACGGTAAAGCGCGGCTGGTCCGCGGCGAACGGATCGGGATGGTGCATCCCAGGCTGGAAACCGGCGGGCGCGGAGGTGATGCCGCCGGTCCAGGCGGGAATGGTCCCGTCGGCGTTAGCCTTGGCTTCGGCGCCGAGGGGAGTGAGGTCCTGGCCGAGGCGCGCGGCGTCGGCGGCGGAGACCGCCGCGCAGGCGGCGCTGGCGGTGGCGGCCAGAAGGAGGGCGGAGGAGAGAACGTTCATGAGACGGGGTCCTTGGGGGTTCAGAAGGAGTACTTGAGGGTGGTCGCGACGTAGTCGCGATCCGACAAGAGGTTGAATTTACCGGCGCCGGTGAAGTTCACGTAGCGTAGTTCAAAGGACCAGGCGTTGCGGTAGGTGAACTCTACCGCCACGTTTACGCTCTTCCGACCGGGGATAAAATTGCCCAGCGGAAGCGGCGTGACGCCCTTGACGTCGTGGGTGAAGGCCACCGTGGGCTGGAGGTTCACGTTGGGCAGCACGTTGTTGTAATCGAGGCGCGCCAGGAGTTGGTAACCCCACGAGAACCGGTCCGCGAAGGCGGCCGTCGCGGTCGCGGGCACCTGCGGGAAGCCGGCCGTGTTCATGAATGGCTGAGAGCCGCCCGTGAAGGTCGCGGGGCCATCGTACCGCAGGACATCCTTGGACGGCAGGTTCGCCCATACGCCGCCCACCTCGCCGAGGACGGTCAGCTGCTGGGCGCCCAATGTAGGCCCGAACACCTTGGTCAGGGTCGACTGCGCGGTCCACACGCGGTGGCGGCGGTAGCCGCTGATCTCGCGGCCGTACTGCCCGAGGTAGTTGCCCAGCTGGTTCGCGGAGGCGAACTGCGGCGCGAGGGAGGACAGGGTCGCGAACAGCAGCTCGACGTCGTCCACCTGCAGCGGCACATCCTGCTTCAGCGAGACCTCGCCCTGCCAGGAGATGCCGGAACCGCCGAGGGAGGTGTTGAAGCTCAAGCCGAACAGGCTCAGATCTTCGGTGTATTCCGTGAAGTACCGGCCCGAGGCGGCCGCGGAGAGCAGCGCGATCTGGCGGGCGCCGGCGATCGCCGCCTGCACTTGAGCGCTTTGCAGGGTGGCGATCTCGACCGGCGTGAGGGTCGTGGGCGCCAGCGACGACTTGACGATCAGCTGGAAGATCGCGGCGGCCTGGGCGGAGGCCTGCGCGGCGGGCAGCCCTCCGCGGAGAAAGGCGGCGGTCAGCGGACCAGTTAGGTTGGTGTCGATCGGCGTGGTGGGGGTGCGCGCGCTGATGACGGGCGAGCGGCTGTTGTAGCGTGCGTAGTAAAGTCCGAACTCGGTGTTATTCAGTCCCGGAGCGAGGATGCGGGTGGAGACGCCGAACTGGTTGAAGTTGCCGGCGTCGCGATCCTCTGCGCGGGCGATGCCACCGACGGTGCTGCCCTGGTCGGCGATGCTGCCGAAACCGAGCCAGACCGTGCGGCCCCCGCGGGTGGCGAAGTCGTTCGTTGAGAAGTAGGTGCCGGCCGGCTCGAGCTCGTTGCGGCGGAATTCCAGCAGCCAGAAGGGCTCCACCGTGATCTCGGGGGTGAGGCCGATGGAGGCCTTCACCATGTTCACCGGCAGCAGCGCCTCCTTCAGCTCGGAACCCGGCACCCGCAGCTTCGAGAGGTCGGCGGCATTGACGACGTTGATGCCGTTGGGGATGAACGTGCTCTCGCCGAGGCTCAGCACCTGCCGGCCGATCCGCAGATCGAAGGGCAGGCCGCCGGCGACGTCCGTCTTCACCCGGCCGTAGAGGTCGAGGAGCTGGGCGCCCTTGACCGTTCGATCCCGCGCTTGGTCGGACAAGGGGGTACGGGCGGTTTCGTCGGCCTTCAGGTCATTATACCAGTACCCGCGGGCCAGCGCCCCGAAGTTGCCGTAGCGGACCTCGAGGTCGTGGTTGCCCTTGAGCAACTGGGAGGCCCAGCCCTTCCCGTAGTTCAAGTTGCCGTCGTCGGCGTTGACCGAGTATTGCGTGCCCGCAAGGCCCTGAAAACTGCTGGTGACGCCGTAGAAATTGCGATCCGGGTTCTGTAGCCGATAGAGGCCGCCGAAGGAGAGTGTGGAATCGAAGTTCACCTTGAGCTCGCCTTCGGAGAGCTGGAGGGCGGAGGCGAACGGCAGCGCGACGGCGAGGCCGAGGACGAGACCGGGAAGGACCCGGCGGGACGGGGGCAGGTTCATAGTTGGATCAGGGTCGCGGCCGGTCCGGCACGATAGTTCGCCGGCGATCGCGGGGTGTTGAGA
>JBEDEF010000074.1:0-4795 GCA_041175845.1 Verrucomicrobiota bacterium | reverse complement strand
GCACCAGAAAGGCCGTTCAATGAGGTCTACGTGCCCGGGCCGAAGTGGTACCGGTGGTGGGACTTCGGCAACGGGACGATGAGTGACCTGGGCTCCCATTGGAACGATCTCCCGTTCTGGGCCCTCGAGCTCCGCGCGCCCCGGACGATCGAGGCCTTCGGCCCCGAGCCCCATCCAGAGATTGCCCCAGCCTCGATGCGTGCGGTGTACGAATTCCCGGCCCGCGGCTCCCTGCCCCCGGTCCGACTCACGTGGCACCAGGGTGAGGAACGCCCCGCCCCGTGGCGCGAGGAACGGATCCCGCGGTGGCCCAACGGGGTGCTCTTCATCGGCGCGAAAGGTCAATTGCTCTCCGATTACGGCAAACACCTCCTTTTGCCCGAGTCCGATTTCGCCCAAGCGCCGCGCCCTGCTCCGTCCCTGCCGCGTACCACCTCTCACCATCGGGAATGGCTCGACGCAATCCGTGGATCCGGTCGCGCGCTGGCCGACTTCGAGTACGGCGGCTGGCTGACGGAGTCGAACCACCTTGGCAACGTCGCCTTCCGGGCACGGCAGAAGCTCATCTGGGACGCGGAGGCGATGCGCGTGATCAACACGCGCGCCGCCGACCCTTTCCTCAGCCGCCCCCCCCGCCGCGGCTGGGAATTACCTGCCTGAGGCGACTGCGGCGCGCGCCCGGGGTCGCATTCAACCCGCCTGCTGGAAGGCGCGAACCGGGCCAAAAAGTCCCCCGACCGCGTGGCCTAGCTCCCCCTGCAGCCGCTGTAATTCCGCGTAGCGACGGACTCGGCCGCGGTGGGGCAGGCGCCGCGTGGCCTCCGCGACCTTCACCACGCGGTCCGTGTAGTGGCGCAGCACTTGGCCCTGACCCGTCCGATGCCCGTGGCACCACGCGGCCTGCAAGGCGGCCCCCAACGCCGCCCCTTCGTCCTCCCGCATCCCGACCACCGGCACCCCAAAGACATCGGCCATGATCTGGCGCCAAACCGCCGACCGCGCGCCTCCCCCGGTCACCCGAATCTCCCGGGGACGCACGCCGAGTTCCCCGAGTCGCCGCAGTCCGTAGTTCATCCCGAGCGTAACCCCTTCCATCGCCGCACGGGCGAAGTGGCGGCGATCCAGATTAGATCGATTGAGGCCCAGCAGCACCCCGGAGCCGAGCGGGACATTGGGCGTGCGCTCGCCCGCAAGGAAAGGCAGCAAAAGCAGTCCCCCCGCTCCGGCCGGAGCAGCAGCCACCAAACGCTCGAAACCCGCCCGGTCTAAACCCAGCAGCGCCCGTACTCCCTCGGTGACGGAGGTCACGTTCATCGTACAGAGCAGCGGCAACCAGCCCCCCGCCGACGAGCAGAAACCTGCGATCTCCCCGACAGGATCTACCACCGGAACGTCAGAATGGGCGTAAATGGTGCCACTGGTGCCAAAGCTCGCCGAGACAACGCCCGGCACCACGTTGCCGGTACCAATCGCCCCCATCATGTTGTCACCACCTCCGGCGCTTACCACGACCTCGGGTGATAGGCCGTAGCGCCGCGCTAGGGCGGGGCGCAGGGTGCCGGCGGGCTCGTGCGCCTCGATGAGGCGCGGCAGCCAGTCACCCAGGTCGGGATCGATCGCCGCGAGGGCTGGAGCAGACCACCGCCGACGCCGGACATCCAACAGCGCGGTCCCCGAGGCGTCGCCCGCCTCCATGGTGTAATTTCCCGTGAGATGAAAATTCAGGTAATCGTGGGGCAGCAAAATCTGGCGCAGCCGCCGGAAATTCGCCGGCTCATGCCGACGGAGCCAGAGAATCTTGGGCGCAGTGAACCCGGGCAGAAACAGGTTACCCGTCTCCCGCAAGGCGCCGCGCGACCCGCCCAAGCGGCGGGTCAGGACTGCGCACTCTTCCGTCGTGCTGGTGTCACACCAGAGCTTAGCCGGCCGGATGACAGCTCCCTGAGCATCGAGCGGAACGAAACCGTGCTGCTGTCCGGAAACCCCGATCCCCCGGACTCGGGCACGCTCGACTCCCGCGAGCGCGAGCCGGATGGCACGATCCATCGCACGAACCCAGTCTTGCGGATGCTGCTCCACATGCCCGACGGGCAATCCGGGGATCAGCCGATGCGGAGCGCGACCCTCGGCCACCACCCGCGCCCGCTCCAGATCGAGGACCACCGCCTTAACGCTTTGGGTACCGGAATCGATGCCGAGGAAGAGGGACATAGGGCTTTCCGATACCGTCGCCTCAACGTTCTCGGCGCAAGCCGGAGTTGGCGGCAAGCTTGCCTCTTCCCTCCCCGCCGCCTGACTGGCCCTACCCCATGGACCCCCTTTACCTGCTGCTGCTGGGCGTTGTTGTCGTGATCGGGGGAATCGTCGGACTCCGCCTGCATCCCTTCGTCGCCCTGCTCGCGGCCGCGCTGACGGTAGCGCTGCTGACCCCGACCGCCGCGCTTGAGCGCAACCTACTGGCCCAGCAAAAGTCCCCCGCGGAGGCCCGGGCACGGGCCGAGGAACCGGTGGGTACGCGTCTGGCGGCCAAGTTTGGCTCCGCGTGTGGTAATCTCGGTTTGCTCATCGCGCTCGCCTCGGTCGTCGGCGCCTGCCTTTTGCACAGCGGTGGCGCGGAGCGCATCGTCCGCTCCGCGCTGCGGACCTGCGGCGAACGCCGGGCTCCGCTGGTCCTCGCTGCGAGCGGCCTGATTTTAGGCGTCCCGGTATTTTTCGACACCGTCTTTTTGCTGCTCATCCCCATTGCACGGGCGCTCGCGGCCAGGACGGGGCGCGATTACCTCCTCTACGTTCTGGCCATTGCCGTCGGTACGACGATGACCCACTCCCTGGTACCACCAACGCCGGGTCCACTCTTCGCGGCAACAACCCTCAAGGTGGACATTGGGCTAATGATGCTCGCGGGGTTGGTGTTGAGTGCAGTGACCGCAAGCGGCGGCCTCGCCTACGCCGCGTGGGCCAACCGCCGGTGGCCCACCCCGTTGCGCGCGGTTTCCGGCGAAGCCACTGGCCTCGCGGTCCCGACAGCCGCCTTCCGGGACGAGGACTTGCCCCCGCTGGCGCTCGCGCTCGCCCCAATTGTGCTGCCGGTGATCCTGATTTCGAGCGAGACGTTCAGCGACCTCGGCCTACTCCCGGCGGCACTGGTACCGGCGGCCTCCCTGCTGGGTCATCCCAACATCGCCCTTGCCCTGGCTGCGGCGATCGCCCTGTTCACCCTCGCCACGCGCTCTGGACTGAGCGCGGACCAGACCCGACGGCACGTTCAAGCGGCACTGGCGGACGGCGGCACCATTCTTCTCATCACAGCGGCCGGTGGGGTTTTTGGCGGCTGCCTGCAGGACACCGGAGTCGGCGAGCGCCTGAAGGAACTGGCTCAAGCCCACGCCGTGGGCGTGCTGCCCCTCGCCTTCGCCGTCACCGCTTTGGTCCGCGTGGCGCAGGGTTCGGCGACGGTGGCGATGGTCACGAGTGTCGGTATCGTAGGTCCGCTGGCCAATCCAGAGACCCTCGGTTGCCACCCAGTCTACCTCGCACTGACGATCGGCTGCGCCTCCAAGCTGGTACCGTGGATGAACGACAGCGGCTTCTGGGTCCTGTCGCGATCCGCCGGCCTGTCCGAGCGGGAAACCTTGCGGACGATGTCCGTGATGTTTGCCCTGATGGGCGTGCTCGGCTTTCTGCTGATCTTGGTCGCGGCGCGGCTGCTCCCGCTGGTCTGAGCGAACCTTCAGGCCGCGTCCTGCGTTGGCTCCGTCCGGCCTGCCTTACGGAGCACCGGGCGGCGGCGGCCGGCGACCACTGCGGCATCGATCACCACCTCGGTGACATCATCGCGGGAGGGTAATTCGTACATCACCTCAAGCATGAGGGACTCGAGGATCGATCGGAGGGCCCGGGCACCGGTCTTGAGCTCGATGGCCCGCACGGCGATCGCGTGCACCGCATCCGGCGTGAAGCGGAGCCGAACCCCATCCATGGCGAGCAGTTTGGCATATTGCTTCACGATCGCGTTCTTGGTGCGCAGAAGAATGCGCTCGAGGTCAGGCACATCGAGCCGGTCGAGGACCGAGACCACCGGAAGGCGCCCGATAAACTCCGGGATCATCCCGAAGCGGATCAGGTCCTCCGGCGCGAGCGCCTTCATCAGCTTCTCCGGCGTGGAGGCCTCTTGCTGCGCGACTGAGGAGGCAGCGAAACCGAGGCTGCGGCCGCCGAGCCGGCGCTGGACGATGCCCTCCAGTCCGACGAACGCCCCGCCGCAGATGAAGAGGATGTTCGCCGTGTTGATCTGCACGTACTCCTGATTGGGGTGCTTTCGGCCGCCCTGCGGCGGAACGTTGCAGGTCGTGCCCTCGAGGATCTTCAAGAGCGCTTGCTGCACGCCCTCCCCCGAGACATCGCGGGTGATCGAGACGTTTTCCGTCTTCCGACCAATCTTATCGATCTCATCGATATAGATGATCCCGCACTCCGCCTTTTTGACGTCGTAGTTGGCCGCTTGGAGCAGGCGCAACACGACATTCTCGACGTCCTCGCCCACATACCCGGCCTCCGTGAGCGTGGTCGCGTCGGAGATGGCGAAGGGAACCTCGAGCAGGCGGGCGAGCGTCCGGGCCAGGAAAGTCTTGCCCGAGCCCGTGGGGCCCGCGAGCAGGATATTGCTCTTCTCCACCTCAACGTCGCTAAATTCCGCCGCCGCCGTGGGCCCACGGCCGGAGTCGGCGTGGAAGCTGAGGCGCTTGTAGTGATTGTAGACGGCGACGGAGAGCACCTTTTTGGCGTGGTCCTGGCC
>JBEDEF010000073.1:0-4488 GCA_041175845.1 Verrucomicrobiota bacterium | reverse complement strand
GACGTGGCGCTGGGGCCGCTGCAGGCTCGGGGTACCGGCGGCGGGGTCGCTCGCGCGCAGCGGCTGCGGGCGGCTCTGGCGGGCCTGGCGCGCGGATCAGCCCTGGACCCCGGCGGGCTTCCGGCGCTTCGAGGATCCGCCGGACCAAGGGGGGGTGATCGAGGTGCTGACCCGGGCATTGACCTGTTCCCCGGTTCCGGTGCTCGCGGTCCTGGCGGTGGATCTTCCCGGGGTCACTCCGACCGCGCTGGCGGCCAACGTCGACCGCGCGCGGGAGCGAGGCCTCTCCGTGGTGCCGCGCGTCGGTGGCCAGCATCAGCCGCTTGCGGCCGCCTGGCACCGGTCGGCCCTGCCCGCCTTGCATGCCGCGGCCGCGCGCGGGGACTCCCTGCAGGCCGTGTGTCGGCGACTGGCCGAGCAGGGTTTGCTCGAGGAGCCGGAGCCGCCGGCCCACGACGCGGTCCGGATCAGCGCGAATCTCAACACGCCCGAGGATCTCGTCCGCTGGCACTCCCTCCTCGCGGAGGCGTCCGGGGCCGGGTCCGGCGGGTTTAAGTAAGGGGGCCAGCGTATTTCGGCTTGGCGCGGTGGCCGGGACTCGAACCCGGGACCGACGGTTTAGAAAACCGTTGCTCTATCCGGCTGAGCTACCACCGCGAAAGCCACGGGAGGGATACGGCGGCGCGATTTCGCGGACAAGGGGAAAACCGCGCTTGACTCACCCTTGGTCGAACCTAGGGTCCGCGCTCTTTCCCGGTCAACGGGGTGGTAGCTCAGCTGGTTAGAGCGTCTGCCTGTCACGCAGAAGGTCGCGGGTTCGAGTCCCGTCCATCCCGCCAGTTTTTCGAAGCCTCTGATCCAAAAATTTTCAGCGGCTTCCTTGTTTTGCTTAAGGCCCCAGCACAACGGGAATTACCCTACAAGTTCCGTTGTTCCCTGATTGAAGAGAAGGAGTTGGCCGCCGCCTCGGTCCGCCCCCTGCACCTCTCCCGAAAAGCTTCGGCATCGGATTTCCGCCCCGCGCCCCTGACGCTCGCCCATGCAAACCCGCCTCGTCCTTGTCGCCCTCCACGTCCTCTCGCTACCTCTGAGGGCGCAAACCGTCCCGGCTGTTCCCCCCACCCCTGACCGCGGCGCCACGGTCACGCTCTCGCCCTTTGTCATCACAACGGACAAGAACACCGGTTACCAAGCCGCCGATACCCTCGCCGGTTCCCGCCTCCGCACAAATCTCGCGGAGGTCGCGAACGCGATCTCCATCTTCACGCCGGAACTGATCGCCGACCTTAATGCCCACGGCGAGGCCGACCTCATGCGCTACTCCGCCTCCGCCGTGCCGGAGCGCACGGATCAAACGGCCAACGCCCAGGGCATCGCGATCGACACCGGCGGATTCCAGTTCCGGATCCGCGGGCAGCAGGCGTCGCGCGCCCGGAATTATTTCGGCACGGCGCTGATCCCAGACACCTATAATGCCGAACGCTTTGAGGAAGCCCGCGGTCCGAACGCCATCCTCTTCGGCCTCGGTGGCGCCGGTGGAATCCTCAACACCTCCACGAAAACCGCGCGCTTCGCCGGCACCTTTACCACGCTGGCCCTCACCGCCGACAGCGAGGAGATGCTCCGTTTTCACCTCGACCATAACCAAAGCGTCAGCCCACGCCTCGCCGTGCGCTTCAACGGCGTCACGAGCCGCGCCGGTGGCTGGCAGGAACACATGACATCGCGCCAGGATCGTTTCGCCGCCGCCGCGACCTGGCGCCCCTTCGACAAACTCACCGTGCGCCTCGACACTGAATGGGGCCACGGCCGCAACACCCTCTCGCGCTTCTACGCGCCGTTCGACAACGTCTCGCTCTGGAAACTCAGCGGCTCTCCACTTGTCGCCGCGGGCACCGCTGCCGCCGACGCAGCGCGCGGTATTGGCCGGCGGGCCGCGCTCACACGCATCACCTTCGTCGGCAACGACGGCTCGTGGCGCAACTTCTCCCAGACGGTGTTCAGCCAGCCCCTCGCCAGCCGCAACAATTCCGTCCTGCTGCCCGGCGACTGGGCGGCCTTCGACCGCACCAATCCCTACCCGGAGTCCGCTAGCTTTGCTGGGCCCGGCGGCACGAGCGAATACAAGCAGAAGAGCCTCGGCGCCTTCGTCGAGCTAATGCCGGCGAAAAACCTTTTCCTCGAGTTCGCCGCCCTCAACGAGCTCCGCGATCACGATGTCTACGACACCACCCACGATGTGTTCCGCGTCCTGGGTGAGCCGGGCCAGACCTTCCGCGACGGCGCGGCCAATCCCTACGCCGGCCTGTATTACACCGAAAGCCGTTGGATTCTCCGCCGCGCGCGCGACAGCGGCGAGCGCTTCCGCCTCACTGCCTCCTACACGCTCGATCTCGGCAGGTGGGGCCGCCACTCCCTCGCCGGACTCGCCAGCCGCGACAACACCGGCAACCCGCGCCATGTCGGCTTCCTCGTGCTCGATGGTTCGCCGTTCAACCCGCAGCCGCAGAACACCGTCAACCAGATCTGGACGCGCCGCTACATCACAAATCCGGCCGACCTCGCGCAATTCGCCGCGCCTGACTTCCGTACGCTCCCCCGGACGTTCAACGTGGTCCTCGATGCCGGCGGCGCCTCGCGCACGTTCAACTCCACCTGGGCCTACAACGAGCTCAACGACCAGTGGGGCCAGACCGATGGCCGGCTCGCAAGCCTGCAAAGCTACTTTTTCAAGGACCGCCTCGTGACCACCGTGGGCTGGCGTTACACCAAGCTGACCAGCTACGCGCGACCGACCAATAGTCCTAACACCCAGGTCGCCTCCCGCCCGGAGTCGCTGGGCCCCGTCCGCTTCCTGGGCGACGCCCCGCCCGCTACGCCGTACGACTTTGCCCGTCTCTCGTGGGGTGCCGTGGCCAAGCCGCTGCCCTGGCTCTCGCTCTACGCCAACTACTCCGAAAATGCGCAGCCTCCCGGGACCACGGTTACCCTCATTCCCAATGGATCCCCCCTGCCGCTCAACTCCGGCCAGGGCCACGAGTACGGGGCCATGCTCACGCTGCTCGGCGGCCGCGTTTTTGTGCGCGCGGGCCGCTTCACCACCGACTCCGTCGATCAGGCCAGCGCTTTCGGCGCCAATAACGTCTCCGTGCGCCATGACCGCATCATGGACGCCATGCTCGCAGCCGGTCTTATCACTCCCTCGGCTGTCGTGCGCTACACGGGCGACGGCTTCGACCTGGCCGACCTCTCCACCCGAGGCTATGAACTCAACCTGACGGCCAACCTCACGCCGTCATGGCGCCTCCTGCTGAGCGGTTCCCGCTCCACTGCGGTCCAAACCAACATGCTCAAGCGCAGCCGTCCCCTCGCCGCGCAAGTGCTGCCCCTGTGGCGTACGCCCGCTGCCCAGAACCTCCAAACCGTCGCCGGCGTCAGCGTCACGCAGGAAATTCGCGACTACGAGAGCTGGCTTGCCTCCACCACCGCGGTCGAAAACCAAGGCACCATTGGTCACCGCGAGCTCGAACTGCGCGGCTTCACGCGCTACGACCTCCGCTCCGGTCGCGCCCGCGGCCTTTTCTTCGGTGGTGGCTTCAGCTACGGAAGCCCCCCCGTGATCGGTCGCAGCACCGCAGGCGAGCTGTTCCGGGCACGGCCCCGCCGCGAGGCCGATGCCTTGCTCGGCTACCGCACGCGCCTCCCGCACTGGCTCGGCCGCGTCGAGACGGAACTTCAGCTAAACGCGAAGAACCTGCTGCAGGCGAGCCCCTACACTCTCGTCCGCCGCGACCCCGATGGCCAATTCTTCCGCGCCGCCCTCAACCCTCCGACGAACTACACGCTCAGCGCGCGGGTAAAATTCTGAACTTCGCCCGCCGTCCTTGTTCGTAATCGCGATGCGGAAGCCATGGTCGTGGCAGCGAACCTGAGCACCCAACGGGTGCGACGCGGCCCCGGGTGGGTTGTGCCGACCGATCATCTGCGCTGAGCTACCGCACGCCACGGTTTAGGAGCTGAGACCGGGCCAGCATGAGTTTGCCGTGGCACCATCCTAGGTCCCGCCAGCCACGTGGTCAGGCCGAGCATGGCGGCACTCGTCGGCCTCACGGGCCCAGCAAAAACGCCAGCAGGTCGTGGAAATCCCGTTCGGGCAGCGAAGTCTCGAAGCCGGCCGGCATCGCCGACGCGCCGGATTGCTCAACCCGCACGAGGTCCCCGCTCCCGATCCGGAAATCCCGCCCGGTCGCCGGGTCCGCCAAGGTTACCCCCGCCGGGTCCCGCCGCGGGTTGAAGCCGGACCGCACCTCGCCGTCGCGCAGGGTCACGGCGGCCAGCCGGAACAGCGGATCCACGTTCCGGCCCGGGTCCATGATGTCCTCCACCACGCGCCCCAGCCCGCGCGCCGCCAGGCCGTCCAGACTCGGGCCGACGTTCCCGCCGAGCTCGCCGCGGCGGTGACAGGCCGCGCAATGGGCCAAGAATACC
>JBEDEF010000072.1:0-4349 GCA_041175845.1 Verrucomicrobiota bacterium | reverse complement strand
GTGATGGTCGGGGCGCCTACCTTCATCCGACCGATCCTCAAGAAAGCGCAGCCCGCGGAACTGCGCTCCCTCGACTTGGTCGTCACCGGCGCCGAGCGGCTGCCGGACGATTTGCAGGCTGATTTCCTGCGCCAGTACCATCTGGAAATCCAACAGGGTTACGGCCTGACCGAGACTGCGCCGGCGACCAACATTACGCAGCCGGATCCGCCGATGATCTTTTCCACCAATGAGCCGCAAGCGGGCAAACGCGCGGGCTCGGTGGGTCGGCTCCTACCCGGACTCACCGCGCGGATCGTTGATCCCGAGACGATGGAGGAGCGCCCCGAGACCGCCACGGGCCTGATTTTACTGCGCGGGGCGAACGTCTTCGAGGGCTACCTCGACGATCCCGGCAAGACCCGGCAGGCCTTCTGCCGTGGCTGGTTTGTGACCGGCGACCTCGGGCGGTTCGATGAGGATGGATTTCTCTTCATCGAGGGTCGGCTGTCGCGCTTCTCCAAGATCGCCGGTGAGATGGTGCCTCACGGGACAGTGGAGATGCGCATTGTCGAGGCCTTCGGCTGGGATCAGTCGGAGCAGCCGGTGGTCTACGTCACTGGCATCCCGGACCAGGCGAAGGGCGAGGCGCTGGTGCTGTTGACCACTGAGGCCGTCACGTTGGAGCAACTGCGCGTGCGGCTGGCGGAGCGTGGCCTGCCGAATCTGTGGGTGCCCAAGATCATTCACCGCGTGGAGCGGATTCCGATGCTGGGAACCGGGAAGACCGACCTCAAGCAGTGCCGCGATCTGGCCCTGCACGCGGCCAAGAATGGCTAGCGCACACCCTGCGGGCGGCGAGCATTCACGCTGGCGGTAGATCGAACAGCTTCCGTCTTCGCCGGCCGCTGGTGCCCTGCAGGGGACGTCGTTCAGCGGGCGCCTTGTAGGGCCGGTGCCGGTAGCCGCGACGTTCCGGATCGGCCGCGCACTGCAGTTGAAAGGCCTGCATCCGATCGAACAGGGCGGGCAGTTGGCCGGGCAGAGGGTAGTCGTCCAATCCCGCCGCCGCGAGGGCGAGGAGCAACTCGTGGGTCGCCTCGAGGGTGGAGAGGCAGGCGGGGTGCGGCTGTTGCTTGATCACGTACCGGCTAGGTGCCGTGGGGGTGAACATCAGCCGGGGCAATTGCTGGAGGGCCGGGCTCAGCCGCAGCATTTTCCGGCCTAGCGCCCACGTGGCATCCAGGATGAAAACGACGAGGGTGCGCGTGGCGAGGCGGGTGCGCAGGTCGGCGAGCGCCGGCGCGCCGGTCGCGGCGGCTGTGGACAGGTTTAGCGCGGTGGCGCCGGGGAACAGCAGCACGGGGTGCAGGACCGGGTCCGCGAGCAGCGCGCGCAGGTCCGGGTGCTCCTCGAAGCCCACCCCGGTGAGGATGCGGCTGTGCGGGAGGCACAGGTGCGTCAGCCGGCCGGTCGCCGCCTTCTCCCGCTTGTACTCCTTCGGGTGCATCAGGAAGACGAACCGGGTGCGCGTCGCCATCGGCACCAGGGACGGGCACCAGCAGAGGGTCCGGGGCCAGAAGCAGCGGTAGCAGGTCTCCCGGCTCATCGGGGGCAGCGCGGTTAGCGCACTACCCGGGCGCCGCCGCCGCCGATCTGCTTCTCCACCTCGCGGCGCGTCGCCATGGAGGTATCGCCGGGGGTCGTGGAGGCGAGCGCCCCGTGGGCGGCCCCGTAATCGACGGCCTGCTGCGGGTCGTTGAACTCGAGAAAGCCGAATTGCAGGCCCGACGCGAAGCTGTCACCGCCCCCGACGCGGTCGAGGATCTCCAGCTCCGGGTAGGGCCGGCTCGCGTGGAACTTCCCTTCGTGCCAGAGGAGGGCGGACCAATCGTTGCGCGTGGCGGTGATGACACGCCGCAGGGTGGTTGCGGCCACCTTGAAATTGGGAAACTCCCGCACCGCGGTCGCAATCATCTCCTGGAAGGCCTCGGTCTCGATCCGGGAAAGCCCGTGGTCGGCCCCGCGCACGGCGAAGCCGAGGGAGGCGGTAAAATCCTCCTCATTGCCGATCATCACGTCCACGTGCCGGGCGATCTCGCGGTTGACCTCCTGGGCTTTGCGCAGGCCGCCGATCGTTTTCCAAAGCGAGGGCCGGTAATTGAGGTCGTAGCTGACGATCACCCCGTGGCGCTTGGCGGCCTGGACCGCCTCGATCGCGAGGGCGGCCGTGGAGGCGGAGAGTGCGGCGAAGATACCGCCGGTGTGGAACCACCGCGTGCCGAGCTGCCCGAAGATGCGGTCCCAGTCGAAGTCGCCGGGCTTGAGCTGCGAGGCGGCGGTGTTGCCGCGGTCGGAGTTGCCGACGGCGCCGCGGATGCCGAAGCCGCGCTCGGTGAAGTTCAGGCCGTTGCGCACGGTGCGACCAATCCCGTCGTCTTCCCGCCAGCGGATAAAGTCCGTCGCGACGCCGCCCTGCAGGATGCAGTCCTCCACGAGGTGGCCAACCTCGTTGTCGACGAACGCGGTGCAAACGGCGGTGCGGAGGCCGAAGCATTTCCGCAGCCCGCGGGAGGTGTTGTACTCGCCGCCGCCCTCCCAGACCTTGAACTCGCGGGCGGTGCGGATGCGCCCCTCGCCGGGATCGAGGCGCAGCATCACTTCGCCGAGGGAGATTTGATCGAAGGCCGTGGTGCCGGCCGGCTTAAGGGGAAGACTCATATCGAGAGGCCGAGAGGCTAGGGGGGGCGGCCGGCGCCGGTCAACCTGCCGCCGGCGGAAGGGTGTTGCCGGCTGGGCCGGCGGATGTCCCACCCCCGGTGGTAGACTCGGTGGATGATCCAAATACCTTCCCGTCGTACTGGTTTCGGGCTTTGGGATACGCACCGTCAGATCGCCCGGCGTATCCAGCGGCTTCGTGAAGAGGCGGAGGCGTCGCCGCGGGCCTGGGCGGCGGCGGATAGTTGCCCAGAGGTGGCGCCTCCCGCCCCGCCGAAGCCGCCCCGGTCGTCGTGGCACGGTGAGGAGCGGCCCCTGGCCGCCTGATCCGGCGTGACGGAGGTGCGGGTCTGCTCTTGACCCAGCGGCCCGGCGGCGGCGAGCTTCGCCCTTCAAGCACGCGGGGACGCCCCGGTATTCTGCCGGCGAGCCCCTGTGCTCCTCCTTCTACGCAGCCTATGAACCACGGTCTTAAACTCCGTCCCTCCGGCGCCCTCGACTTCCTGTCGCTGGGGGCCCTGATCCACCGCCTCGACCCGGGCATCATCCCGTTCCGGAAGGCGAATCACTGCGACATCCACGTGAGTGGCGGTGAGTTCAACGTTGCTGCCAACCTCGCGGACTGTTTCCGGCTCAACACCGGGGTGGTCGCGGCGATGGTCGACTATCCGATCGGTGACCTGAGCGCGGAGCGCGTGCGGGCGATGGGCGTGCGGCCGTTCTACAAGCGTTTCAAGCACGACGGCGTCCGCGGGCCGAACATGGCGACCGTGTACAGCGATCGCGGCCAGGGCGTGCGGGCGCCGGTCGTGTTCTACAACCGGAGCAACGAGGCGGCGGCGCAGCTGCGGCCCGGCGACTTCAACTGGAACGAGATCTTCGGGCCCGGCGTGCGCTGGTTCCATAGCGGCGGCATCTTCGCGGCGCTCTCCGACACCACGGGCGAACTCATCGTCGAGGCGATGCAGGCGGCCAAGGCCGCCGGGGCGGTCACTTCCTTCGACCTCAACTACCGGGCGAAGCTCTGGGACATCTGGGGTGGCCAGTCCAAGGCGCTGGACGTGCTGGGCCGGATCGTTCGGAACGTAGATGTGCTGGTCGGCAACGAGGAGGACCTGCAGAAGGGCCTCGGCATCGAGGGGCAGGACGTGGAGTCAAAATCCAAGCTCGATCCCTCTGCGTTCTTCGCGCTGATCGACAAGGCCGTCCGCAAGTTCCCGAATGTGAAGGCGGTCGCGACCACCCTGCGGGAAGTGCACTCCACGAACCGCCACACCTGGGGTGCGGTCGCGTGGATGAACGGCAAGACTTACCAGTCGCCGACCTGCGAGCTGGACGTGGTCGACCGCGTGGGCGGCGGCGACGGCTACGCGGCCGGCTTCATTTACGGGCTGCTCTCCGGGGCCTCCGAACAGGAGGCGGTGAACCTTGGTTGGTCGCACGGCGCCCTGCTGACCACCTTCCCGGGTGACACCACGATGGCCACGGTCGAGCAGGTGCAGGCGTTCGCCAAGGGCGGCTCGGCCCGCATTCAACGCTGAGTTGACCGCCGCCGGCCGGCGCGCAACCTCCCCGGGCGGCCCGTCTTGGGCCGCCCTTTTTTATGCTCTACTTCGCCCGCGGCTCCGCGACCGACCGACTCACCGCTGAGG
>JBEDEF010000071.1:0-2897 GCA_041175845.1 Verrucomicrobiota bacterium | reverse complement strand
CCGGGGGAGGAGCGCGGCTGGCTGGCCCTTCCCACGGGCGGATCGAGCGGCAGCGTCAAGTGGGCGCGCCACGACGAGTTGACGCTGGCTGCGGCGGTGGTCGGGCTGCAGACCCATTTCGGCCTCGGGGCCATTCACGCGGTCGACGTGCTGCCGGCGCACCACGTGAGCGGACTGATGGCGCGGGTCCGTGCGGAGGTCACTGGGGGCACGCACCTCCCTTGGGCCTGGAAGCGGCTCGAGGCGGGAGATTTACCCAGGTTGCCTGAGCAGACGGACGGGTGGGTCCTTTCGTTGGTGCCAACCCAATTGCAGCGTCTGCTGCGCCAGCCCGGGACGGTGGCCTGGCTGCGCGGCCTTCGGGTGATCTTTCTCGGCGGCGGGCCCGCTTGGCCGGATCTATTGCGGCGCGCGCGGGACGAAGGGCTGCGCCTCGCCCCGAGTTACGGCATGACGGAGACGGCAGCGATGGTGGCCGCGGTGCGACCGACGGATTTTCTGGCGGGGCGGGAAGAATTGCATCCGCTGCCGCACGCGGAACTGACGGTCGACGGCGAGGGCCGACTGCGCGTCGCCGGTGCCTCGGTGTGCCGCGGGCTCTGGCCAGCGTGGCGCGACGAGGGTTGCTGGTCGACGGGCGATCGCGCCGAACCCCGCTCGAGCGGCTGGGCCATTTTGGGCCGGGCCGATCAGGTGATCATCACTGGGGGGCGGAAGGTGGACGCGGCGCGCGTCGAGGCAGCGCTACGGGGCGCGGGAGTGTGGGACGAGGTAGCGGTGCTCGGCGTGCCTGATCCCGAGTGGGGTGAGATCGTGGTTGCGTTTCATCCGGCGGGAACGATCCGCGGCAATCCGGCCGACGCGCTAGCGGGTTTAGCGACTTGGGAACGGCCGCGGCGCTGGGTCCCCGTGGAATCCTGGCCGCGCAACGCGGCGGGCAAGGTGGATCGCGCCGCGCTTCGGCGGCACGGGGCCACGCTTGCGGCGCGGCGACCCGGGGACTAGCTGGAGGGGCCGATGACCAAGAACGAGATCGCGGATGTGCTGCTCGAGATCGCGACCCTGCTCGAGCTGCAGGGGGAAAACCCCTTCAAGGTGCGCGCGTACCAATCGGGCGCCCGCGTGCTGGAAGGGATGGAAGAGGCCGACCTCGCTCGGCTGGTCACCGCAGGAGAGCTCCGGAGCGTCAAGGGTATCGGCGAGGCGCTGGCCGAGAAGATCACCACGCTGTACACAACCGGGCGGCTGCCCTTCGTCGAGAAACTGCGCGCCGCCGTGGGGCCCGGGCTGGTGGAGCTGCTGGAGGTCCCGGGCCTGGGGCCGAAGAAGATTCGCGCGCTGCATGAGCGCCTCGGCGTGGACTCGGTCGCCGCGCTCGCCGCCGCCTGCGCCGCGGGCAAGGTCGCCGAGCTGGAGGGTTTCGGCGCGAAGACGCAGGAGAAGCTGCTCGCCGGCGTGCGCAACCGCGAGGCTTACGGCCGGCGCCACCTCTGGTGGGACGCCGCGGAGTTGGCGGGCGCCATCCTCGCGGGCCTGCGGGCGTTGCCGGCGGTGCGCCGCGCAGAGGCGGCGGGCAGCCTCCGCCGCGGGCTGGAGACGGTGGGCGACCTCGATTTCATCGTGGCGGCAGAAGATCCCGCGCCGGTCGTGGCGTGGTTCGTCGCCCAGCCGGGCGTCGGCGAGGTGACCGCCCACGGCGACACCAAGGCGAGCGTCCGCTTCGAGAGCGGGCTGCAGGCGGACCTGCGGCTGGTGCCGGCGGAGCAGTTCGCCTTCACGCTGCACCACTTCACCGGCTCGAAGGAGCACAACGTGCAGTTGCGGCAGCGCGCCCTCGCCCGCGGCTGGAGCCTGAGCGAGTGGGGCCTGACCGCGGTCGGGGAGACCGCCACGCCGCCGCCCGCGGTGGCGGCGGAGGAGGACCTGTTCCGCGCCCTCGGGCTGGCCTTCATCCCGCCGGAGCTGCGCGAGGGGAGGGGAGAAATAGAGGCCGCGGAGCGGGGGGAATTGCCGCGGCTCATCGCGGCGGGCGACACACGCGGAGCCTTTCACAACCACACCGCCGCCTCCGACGGCCGCAACACGCTCGCGGAAATGGCGGCCGCGGCGGGCGCCCTCGGGTGGGAATACCTCGGCATCGCCGACCACTCCAAGTCCAGCTTCCAGGCGCGCGGCCTGCACGAGGACCGGCTGCTGGCGCAGGTGGAGGAAATCCGCGCCCTGAACGCCTCCGGGCATTGCCCGGTGCGACTCTTCGCGGGCACGGAGTGCGACATTCTGCCCGACGGGAGCCTCGACTTTGCGGACGACATCTTGGCGCGGCTCGATTACGTGGTGGTGTCCGTGCACTCGGCCTTTGGCCAGGACGAGGCGACCATGACGGCGCGCCTGATCCGCGCGCTTGAGCATCCAGCCACCACGATGCTCGGGCACCTCACGGGGCGCCTGCTGCTGCGGCGCGAAGGGTACGCGGTCGACGTGGGCCGCGTAATCGACGCTGCGGTGGCCAACGGGGTCGTGATCGAGCTGAACGCCAATCCCTGGCGGCTCGACCTCGACTGGCGGCACTGGCGGCGAGCGGCGGAGCGCGGGCTGCTCTGCGCGATTAACCCGGACGCCCACGACACGGCCGGACTCGAGCATGTCCGCGCGGGTATTAACGCGGCGCGCAAAGGGTGGCTCGTGCCGGAGCAGGTGGTCACGTCGTGGCCGCTGGCACGGATCGAGGCCTGGTTGGAGCGCCGGCGCGGGTCCCAGCGGACGTGACCCCCCCGTTTGCGAGCGGTCCCGCGCAAATTTGCGTTGCGGAGCGGCCGGCTGGCGTGGCACCACCTGATGCGCCCCAACCCCAAGCGCCCGCATGGCCTCGTCCAAGTCCTTCCCCCTCACTTTTGAAC
>JBEDEF010000070.1:0-5000 GCA_041175845.1 Verrucomicrobiota bacterium | reverse complement strand
GCACGCGGGTCCGCTCCAGCCCCAGCCCGCGCAGCAGTTTCCGCAAGCCCTCGGGGCGAGCGACCTCGAGGAGCGCGAGAAACAGATGCTCCACCGAGACAAACTCATCGCGCAGCTGTGCCGCTTCGGCCTCGGCCCGCGTGAGGACTTCCTGGACAGCAGGGGTGATGTACACCTTCGAGGAGTCGACCGACCCGGATACCCGCGGCAAGCGCTCTAATTCACGCTCCACCGCCGCGCCAACCGCCCCGGGCTCCACATTGAGTTTGCCCAGTAAACCGGGCACGAGGCCGTTCTCCTGCCCGAGAAGGGCGGCCAGCAGGTGCCAGGTGTCGACCTCGGAGTGCCCGCGACGCCGAGCGAGGGCTTGGGCTTCGGTGACGGCTTGGCGGGACATTTGGGTAAGTTTGGCGGAATCCATATCCGCCCCCTTCGCATAGAACGCGCCAGTGCCTCGCAGCGGCCACCCGGGGAGAAATCCCTGCCCACGCGGGCGCAGCGCGACACGATGCGCCGACGGCCACCCCGTACTGTGACGGTTTGTCCCTCCGCACCGCTGGCCGCTGCTTCAACGTAGGAAGTCCAGATCGACCGCCGCTGTAACCCGTTTACCCTCAGCCGAAAGGAGTACGATGCCCCCCTGGGCCGGCTCGATCCGCGCCACCCGCCCGAAGCGGGCAGGCACCTCGGCGACGCCCATTAGCGTACGGACGGTCGTGGGCCGCTTCGGATCCAAGGTAAGCGTAGTCGGCAAGCCGCTGCTTCGCAGTGGGTTGGCTCCAGCCGACTCCGCCTGTCCGTAGTGGAAGTAACTGGTCGTGTCCTCGAGGCCGAGCACCCCGGTGTGCCGGCCATTCCACGGCGCGTAATGGCGTCCGCCGTTGGAGATCCAGAAGATCGTATGGCGCAGCACACGGGGGTCGCGGAGCGAGAACCAGACGTACCGCTGGGCCGAAAAGGTGACCGCATTCCAGGCGAAGGGCAGATCAGGGGCGGCAGACAACATCACCAGATCATCGAAGCCGCGCCGGGCCGGGTAGACGGAAAGGTCGGTGGTCCCGCCGTTCGCGAGGGGCACTTCGGTCAGGGAGCTGAACTCGGCCCCGGGTCGCAGGCTGGAATAGCCGCGCTGGGCCGGATCCTCGAACGGGGTGGGCAGCACCTGGCCCCGCACGAACGGGCTCGTCGCCACCAGGCCGGAGCCGGATTCGTCGGGGAAGCGCAGCATCGCGTGGTGGCCCACGCTGAGCGGCCCCCGGGCGCCCGCAATCACGTGGCTTTGGGCAACCACCGGGCAGCCGGCAGGCAGGAGAATGGTCTTGGTCACGCGCCCGGGGCGCACCTTGAGGTCGAGCAGCGCCCGCAGGGTCACCGCAGCGTCGGTGTGCTCCAGGCCCTCGAGGCGCCAGACGGCGTTGGCCGTCTCGCCGTGGGGCGGATGCCGTTCGCCGCGCCAGGGCGTGCCGTTGCCCCCGAAGGGCGCGCAAAAGAAATCCCCGCGCAGGGCCTGCAGGAGCGCGGGCATCCCCTTGGGGAGCGTTTCCTCGGCCCACGGGGCGACGGAGAGCGGCGCCACGATCCGCCGGCCCATCCGGAACTGCACCGGGCCCAGATGGCCGCCGAGACGGGTCAGGTGGGCGTGGACGTGGCTGGAACGGAGGGGCCAGGAGGGCTGGCCGTGGATCACGGGAAGCTTCATCGGAAGACGGGGGCGAGGCAGACGCTGCGCCGCGGCCGCGACGGGCACAAGCCTCCGCGGGTGGAGATTCCCGCACTGCGGGTTTGGAACCGGCGCGATTTCCGTTCTCGCTCCCAGAGTGTCTTGGACGCAGCAACCCATCTTCTTCGTCGATTTTGAAGGCAGCCTTGGCTCGGGCATCCTCGAGTTCGGGGTCGCCGAGGTGCACCGGGGAACCGTGGTTTCGACGCGCACCCGCAAGTGCCGACCGACCGGGGGGATTCGCGCGGAGGATCAGGCCGTGCACGGGCTGGAGCCGGCCGCGCTCGCCGGACAGGCGCCCTTTACGGACGAATGGAGCTACTTCCTGAGCCTGCGGGAGCTGGGCCCCTTGGCGGCACATTACGCGGGGGTCGAGAACAGCCTGCTCAAGGCCGTCTGGCCCTATCCGCGGAGCGTCCCCGACTTCACCCGCCCGGGCGCACGCATCGTCGACTGGGGACCCTGGGTCGACACCGCCCGGCTCGTCGAGCAGCTGCTCCCGCACCTCGATTCGGGGCGATTGGAAGCCCTGATCACCGCGCTCGGTCTGCAGGCCCGGCTAGACGCCCTCGCCTTGGAACATTGCCCGCCGGATCGCCGCCGGTATCACGCGGCCCTGTACGACGCGCTCGCTGGGTCCCTGCTGCTGACCGTCCTCGCCGAGGATCCCCAGATTGGCACGCTCAGCCTGCTGCAACTGCTCAGCCTGAGCACCCTCGATCCCGGGCGGCGCGCGGCGCTGCAGCAGCGGGAGCTGTTTTCCGACTAGGCTGGGAATTCCCCCGCGCGAACCTTGCTTCCCGCGGGCGGGCCCGCGACGATCGGCCGTTTATGGCCCTCGTCAGCCTCCTCGATGTCAGCCTCAGCTTCGGCGGCGCCCCCCTGCTGGACCGCGTCAACCTGCAGCTGGAACGCGGCGAGCGCGTGTGCCTCGTCGGGCGCAACGGGGCCGGCAAATCCACCCTGATGAAGGTGATTGCAGGCGAACTCGTCCCCGACGCGGGCCAGATCTTCCGTTCGCCGCCGGACGCCGTGATCGCCACGCTGCCCCAGGACGTGCCGGCCGGGCTGACCGGGAACGTCCGCGCCGTGGTCGAGGGGCCGGGTGGCAGCTACGAGGAGCACAACGACTGGGAGCAACACGACCGCGTCGAGCGCCTGCTGGAGCGCCTCGCCCTGCCGGCGGACGCGGACTTCACGTCCCTGTCGGCCGGCCAGAAGCGGCGGGTGCTGCTCGCCCGGGGCCTGGCCACCAGCCCCTCGCTGCTGTTGCTCGATGAGCCCACCAACCATCTGGACCTCGATTCCATCCGGGGGCTGGAGGAATTCCTCCTCGAATGGGGCGGCGCGCTCCTGTTCGTGACCCACGACCGCGCCTTCCTCCGGCGGCTGGCCACCCGCATCGTGGAGGTCGACCGGGGCCGCCTGATCGGCTGGTCATGCGATTACGACACCTTCCTGACCCGCAAGCAGGCCGTGCTGGAGGCCGAGGAGGTCGAGCGGGCCCAGTTCGACAAGAAACTCGCGCAGGAGGAGGTTTGGATCCGGCGCGGCGTGAAGGCCCAGCGTTCGCGGGCGCAGAACCGCATCCACGCCCTGCAGGCAATGCGGGCGGAGCGGGCCGCGCGGCGCGAGCGCCAGGGCACCGCCCGGATGACCGCGCAGGAAGCCGACCGCTCGGGCTTCAAGGTGGTGACCTGCACCGGCCTGCGCTTCCGCTACGGGGAGCGCTGGATCGTCCGCGACCTCGACCTCCGCATCGAGCGGGGCGACAAGATCGGGATCGTAGGCCCCAACGGCGCCGGCAAGACCACCCTGCTCCGCCTGCTCCTCGGGCAACTGGCCCCGCAGGCCGGCACCGTCGAGACGGGCACGAGGCTGGAGGTCGTCTACTTCGACCAGCTCCGCGCCCAATTGGACGAATCGATGCGGGTGCAGGACGCGGTGGCCGACGGCAACACGACCGTCACCATCAACGGCCGCACGCGCCACGTCATTTCCTACCTGGAAGACTTCCTCTTTGAACCCACCCGGGCCCGGACGCCGGTGCGGGCGCTGTCCGGGGGTGAGCGCAACCGTCTCCTCCTGGCGCGCCTCTTCACCAAGCCGGCGAACGTCCTGGTGCTCGACGAACCCACCAACGACCTCGATGCCGAGACCTTGGAGCTCTTAGAGGATCTCCTGGTCGAATTTGGCGGGACGGTGCTGCTGGTGAGCCACGACCGCGCCTTCCTGAACGAGGTCTGCACAAGCCTGCTGGTGTTCGAGGGCGACGGGGTGCTGACCGAACATATCGGCGGCTATGATGACTGGCAGGCGGCGCAGGCCGCGCGGGCCGCGGCCGCCGCCAAGGCCGCCGCGAACCCCGGGAAAGGGGCGGAATCGGCTTCCGCCACGCCCGGGAGCGCGGCGCCCGCCGCCAAGACCCGCAAACTCAGCAATCGTGAGCGGGCCGAACTGGCGGCGCTCCCGGCGCGGCTGGAAGCACTGGAAAAGGAACAAACGGAACTCACCACCCGGATGGCCGACCCCGCCTTCTTTAAGGGAGGCGGCCCCGAAGTCGCCCGCGCCGCCGCGCGTCTGCCCGAACTGGAGGCCGAGATCGCGGCCGCTTACGCCCGCTGGACGGAATTGGAAGCTTGACGCAGCGCCAGGCTACGACCGCGGGGGCAGGAGTTGGACTAAGCCCGCGGGACGACGCCGTGCCCAAGTCGGAGGTGCGCCACCGAGATTTGGCCGGCCCGGATGCGGTAGCCGCCCCGGAACGGGTTTTCCGACATGAAGAAGGGCGTATCCAGGTCCGCGAACCGGAAGCCGCCCAAGGCCGTGGCGAAGCAGGCGGAGACGGTCATCGCCAGCACCGACTCGACATTGCCGCCGATCATCAAGCCAAGGCCCCCGGCGCGCGCGAGCCGGGCAATCGCCAAGGCCTCCCCCAGCCCCGCCTTCATCAGCTTGATGTTGATCACGTCGGCCGCGCGGGCCCGGACGACCCGACGCGCATCCTCTGCGGAGGTAACGGCTTCGTCCGCGGCCACCAGCCAGCCGGATTCCTGGCGCAAGCGCCGCATCCCCTCCAGATCATCTTTGGGCAGCCACTGTTCCAAAACCGCGGGCGTAATGCGCGCAGCCTGTAGGAGGCGCACCAGCAAGAAGGCATCGGCCCGGCTGAGCCCGGCATTGCCGTCCAGCACCAAAGGCGCCCGCGGGGCGACGGCGCGGATGGCCAGCAGGCGCGCGAGGTCGTGGGCGGGCCCGCCCGCCCCGCCGATCTTCACCT
>JBEDEF010000069.1:0-2720 GCA_041175845.1 Verrucomicrobiota bacterium | reverse complement strand
ATCTTGCGCACCTCCGTCTGCGATTTTCCGCAGAAGGAGCAGAGGGTCAATCGAGCCGACTTCGCCATGGTGCCATCCTGAACGGGCGACGGGACGAGTCGAGGGCGGACTGGCCGGCCTGCCGGGGTTCTAGGCCGCCGACTGGACGGCCGCCTGGGCTTCCCGCGTCGAGATCACCACCTGGTCGACGATGCCATACTCCTTAGCCTCCTGGGCGCTCATGTAGTAGTCGCGGTCGGAGTCCCGGGCGATCTGCTCGGCGGGCTTGCCCGTGTGGCGCGCGAGCGTCTCGTTGAGCGTCCGGCGCCAGCGCAGGATTTCCTTGGCGGCGATCGCGATGTCGGCCGCCTGACCGCCGGCGCCGCCGCTCGGCTGATGGATCATCACCCGGCTGTTCGGCAGCGCGAACCGCTTTCCCTTGGTCCCAGCGGCGAGCAGCACCGTACCCATACTGGCCGCCATCCCGACACAGTAGGTCACGATGTCGCACTGCAGGAAGTTCATCGTATCGTAGATGGCCATCCCGCCGGTCACCACCCCGCCCGGAGAATTGATGTAGAGGTGGATGTCCTTCTTCGCGTCCTCCATCTGGAGGAAGAGCATCTGCGCGATGACTAGGTTAGCCACCTGATCGTCGATCGGTGTACCAATGAAGATAATGCGGTCCTTCAGCAGGCGGGAGTAGATATCCATGGACCGCTCGCCGCGGCCGGTGTTTTCCAGGACGATAGGGACGTAATAGCTCACGGGAGGAACGGGAGCCTCAAGAGGCAGGCGCCGCAACCGTAACCTTGGCCTTGGAAACGACGAAATCAACCGCCTTGTCAAAGATGATGGACTGCTGGACCGAACGGAGTTGGGCCCGATCGGCGCCCAGCGCCTGCGCCAGCTTGTCCGGCTTCTGCTGCGTGCGCATCGCCTCGCGGTAGATGAAGTTGTTCAAGTCATCGTTGGTGACTTCGAGCTTCTCCTGCTCGGCAATGCGCCCGAGGATGAATTGGAGCTTTACCCGGTTGGTCGCCGCCTGGCGGGCGCCCTGGAAGAGCTCCTTCTTGTCCTTCTCAAACTGCTCCGCCGCGACGCCCCGGCGCATATTTTCCTCGATGAACTGGCGCAGGAGCCCCTGGGTCTCGGTGTCCACCACCGACTCCGGAACCTGGAAATCAACCGCCGCGGCGAGCTTTTCCGTAACTTGGCGGCGCTGCGCTTGCCGGTTCTCGTAGTCCTTCTGGAGTTTGAGGTTGGAGCGAACTTTTGCCTGCAGGCCCGCAAGGTCATCCACCTGCTGCGCCTTGAAGAAGGCGTCGTCGAGGGCTGGCAGGACTCGTTCCCGCACCTCTTGGATCTCCACCGCATAGGCGACCACTTTGCCCGCGAGCGCCGGGACCGGAGCAAAATCTGCGGGGAACGTCACGTCCACCGATCGCTTCCCACCGACCTCGAGCCCAGCTAGCTGCCGACCGAGGCCGGGGATCACGCCATCGTGTTCACCTTCCACCTCTTCCCACGTCTGGGGCGCTTGGGCATAGAGCTGCTTGTCGCCCGCGAGCTCCGTGATCGGTTGTCCGTCGATAGTCCCGGCGTAGGAGAGCTTGACGTAGTCGCCCTTGGCCGCGGGCCGCGCGGCCGCCTTGAAATCGGCCCGTTCCGCGCGCAGCCCCTCTATGACCCGACTTACCTCGGCGTCGGCCACGTCGGTCGGCGCAACCTCCGTAGGCAGGTCCGTGTAGACGGGCAGATTGAACTCTGGACGAACATCGAGCGTGAGCGTGATGTTCGCCGCAGCGCCGGCCTTGATCTCGCCCTCGTCAACCTTGATCACGTTGACGACCTCGAGCTTCTGCTGCTCTTGCGCGGCCTCGTAGGCCTTCGCGACGACCTTCTGCTTCAGTTCAGCCGCCACTTCCTTACCGAAGCGCTTGAGCACCATCGCGGCGGGTGCCTTGCCCGGACGGAAGCCCGGGATCCGCGCCACCTGGGAAATCTCGCGCAACACCGCGGCGAGCTCGGTATCGACCTCAGCCGCGTCGAGCGCGACGACGATAGCTTTGCGGGTGGCGGTCAGGTGGTTGAGTTGGACGTTCACGGAAGGGCGGGCGTTGGAGGAAGGTAAAGGGTCGCACCGTAGGCCGCCCCTTCCCTCGGTCAATGCCGATTCTCACCGCTGGGTACCGGCGCACTGCACGAACCGCGCGGCGGCGTGACTAGCGGGTGGCCCGGACGAGGAGCGTGCTCACGTTCCTCTCGCCCTCCCGCGCGTACCGGACCTCCTCCGTCCGGCCACGGATCAGGCGGACCGCGAGGTCGTCGGCCCCGCTGCCCGGGGCCAGCACGTCGACCGGAGCGCCGCGCGCCGAGCAGACCAGTTCGACGCGCCCGTCGCGCTCGGCGTACGCAAACTCGAGCCGGACGTCGGCGCGGGACGGCTGCAGCGCAAGGAGTTCCTCGACCAGGGAAAGCAGGTCCGCGGTGGTGCGGGGAGGCAGGACGTGCCGGGCGCCAAAGCGCTCCACCTCCGCGTTCAGGGCATAGAGGTCGTAGGCGTCAGCGGTGATCTGGAGGGTGAGCCGCCGGATCCGCCGGATGAAGGCCTGCGTGAGCGGCCGGCGCGGTGCGCCGAAGATGACGGACGGGGGGCCCTCCTCGTGGATCTCACCTCCGTCCATGTAAAAAACCCGGGTGGAGATCGCCTCGGCGAAGGCCATCTCATGGGTCACGAT